>DATCYL010000287.1:0-7099 GCA_036570305.1 Lachnospiraceae bacterium | reverse complement strand
TTCATCCCCCAAAGCTTTTTGCATTAACTCTTCAGAAATAGGTCCTGGTGGACGTCCATACATGCCGCGACAATAGTTTTTCATTTCATTGCTAACAATAGAATAACGCTTTTGGGTAATAACATTAGTAGTAGCTTGAGCTCCACACATTTGGCTTGAGGGGGTAGCTAGAGGTGGATAGCCCATATCCGCACGAACTTTAGCCACCTCCTCTAGAATTTCCGGGAGCCTATGTGACATATTCATGCTTGCTAATTGACTTTCTAAGTTAGATAACATACCGCCAGGAATTTGATGCTGTAGACAAGCAACATCAACACCGATTAATTTCGTTTCATGTTCAGCATATTTTGGTCGTATATATTCTAAATATTTGTTAATACCGGTAAATTTAGCGACATCAATTTTAGGGTCTCGGCTGGTACCCTTTAAAGCAGTAACAAAGCTTTCGATAGGAGGATGTGCAGTGCCAAGCGATAGTGCGGAAACGCAAACATCCAAACCATCAACGCCGGCACGAATTGCTTCCCAGTAGGCCATTTGTGCCATTCCTCCTGTACAATGACAATGTAGGTGAACAGGAATAGACAGGCGTTTTTTTAATGCAATTACGATATCGTATGCTGATTTTGGAGTCATGAGCCCTGCCATATCTTCTACATGGATTAAGGAAGCACCCATTTGTTCTTGCTGTAAAGCATTTTCAACCATTACATCAATAGTGTGGAAAGGACTGATATTATATTGAATAGAACCTTCGATTTTTTTTCCAGCTTTTTTTATAGCGGAAAAAGCTGATTCGCAGTTGCGCAAATCATCAAGACAGTCAAAGGTTAAAAATGTGTCAATACCCACAGAGGCAGCTTTTTCAATAAATTTTTTGACAATATCATCAGGGTAAGTACGATAGCCGACTAAATTTTGTGCTCGTAAAACCATCTTTAGTGAAGTTTTTGTTACATGTTTTTTAAATATACGTACCCTGTCCCAAGGGTCTTCATTTAAAAAACGAGCGGCAACGTCAAATGTTGCCCCGCCCCACATCTCTATGCTGTCATATCCGATATCATCCATAGCCTTTAAGATGGGAACCATATCTGCTGTTGTCATACGTGTGGCAAAAAGCGATTGTTGGCCATCACGAAAGTCAACACTATTAAATTTAAGAGGGGTATTTGTGTTTAAAAAATCTGTAGCTCCAAAACCTGGGGGAGCCATAGAAAGCTCTTTTTTTGATTTATTCCAAAACATGGTATTTTTTCCTTTCGTGTACTACAAAGAGTAAATTTATCGGGTAGAATCAAATAAATTTATTAAGTTTATCGTTAAACTAAAACGTTAATCTAAGTATAGACAGGAAAAAAAATAATGTCAAGAGGAAAATTTTGAAAACAAAAAAGGTTTGTCTTTATCTGTAAAGGAAAAAACATTAAACAGATAAAGACAAGCCTTTTATAGTTAGTATACTATTGAAAAGTTTTCCTAAGATGCAAAACTGGTGAAACGGCAATATGCTTTGGTTCAATGTTCTTTTTTTCAATAGCATCAATTAAAATATCTACAGATTTGGAAACAACTTGCCAGTTATCTAATTCAATACAGCTAATAGGTGGCGTGGAAAATTCTGTTAGTTCCGGATTCATCATTCCAATAGTTAGCAGTTCACAATCTGTCGGGAAATTTTTACCTTGTTTTTGAAGCTCATAAACAACACCTAAAGCCTGGGCATCAGATTCACAATAAATTGCTTTGGGAGCATGCTCTAATTGCAAGTAAGCACGAGCAGCTAAAACTCCTCCGGAGATAGAGTTTTCCTGGCGGATGATGTGTTTTGAATCAATGGTAATGCCGACTGTTTCACAGGCGTCAATAAAAGACCGGGTACGCTGACCATAGCCCATATAGGCTCTTTTAGAAATCAAAGCAGCTACATTCATATGTCCGTTTTTACGGAAAAGCTGTGCGATTGTTAAACCAATTTCGTTTGGATTAATAGAGACCGTAGAAAATTTTTCAGAAGTTCTATTAATTAAAACTATAGGTGTAGGAATTTCCAAGGATTCCAAATATATCAAATCTTTATGGGACAAAGCACCGATGAGTGCACCACTGTAGCTTCCATCTAAAAGAGGGGGAATACTTTCTTTTATGTAATCATTTTTATAAGTACGGATTACAATTTCGCAATCAAATTTTCTTTCACTGGTAATCATCTGAACGGCACTCAAAAAAGATGCCAAAATGTTTGTTCTTTGGTCCAGAGGCCAGTAAAAAGCAATGATTGGTTTAGCAACTTCTTGAGAACGAAGTTTTCTAGCAATTAAATTAGGACGGTACCCCATTTCATTACAAAGTGCTAAGACTTTTTCTTTAGTGGCGGGAGAAATGTGCCTTTCTTCCGCCTTTCCATTTAAAATGATGGAAACAGTGGTACCGGATACATTAGCTCTTTGTGCAATGTCTTTTATAGTAACCATACATATCTTCTTCCTTAAAATAATATACAAAATAATGGATAAATTTATGATAGTGATAAATAAAATGTTTGTCAAGATAAGGACAATCAGTATAAAAGGAAGTTGCTGAATTAAAAAAAACTTATAGGTATTTTGTCTAATAAAAGATTTGATAAATTATATAATCTGACGAAAACTTATAAAGTTATTGACAATAGTTTGACGATAAACTACTATACTTGCATAAGAGTAAAACGTTAAACTAATACGATAAACTAAAGAGGTATAAAAAAGGAGTGAAAAATTATGAAAAAAACTATGGATGGAAATGAAGCTGCCGCTTATGCTGCTTATGCATTTACGGAAGTCGCAGCAATATATCCGATTACACCTTCTTCTCCTATGGCAGAGGCAACAGATAGGTGGTCAGCAACCGGAAAGAAAAATATTTTTGGGCAAACAGTAAAGCTAGTAGAGATGCAATCAGAATGTGGAGCGGTATCAGCGATGCATGGAGCTCTGGATACGGGGGCTATTGCTACTTCTTATACGGCTTCTCAAGGACTTATGTTGATGATCCCTACAATGTATCGTATTGCAGGTCAGTTGAAACCTGGAGTGATTCATGTGGCATCACGAAATGTAGCAACGCACGCAATTACCATTAATGCAGAACACTCGGATGTTATGGCATGTCGTCAGACTGGATTTGCTATTTTGGCTTCGTCCAGCGTTCAAGAAGCGATGGATATGGGGGCAGTTGCTCATCTTTCAGCGATTAAGGGGCATGTTCCCTTTTTGCATTTTTTTGATGGGTTTAGAACTTCTCATGAAGTACAAAAAATTGATTGTTTAGACTATGAAGATTTAGCAAAGTTGGTTGATTATAATGAGTTAAAAAAGTTTCGTGAGAATGCTTTAAATCCGGAACATCCGCAATTAAGAACTACAGGACAATATTCAGATACTTACTTCCAAAGTCGTGAGGCTTGCAATGGTTACTATGATGCTTTACCGGATGTTGTAAACGGCTATATGCAAGAGATTAATCTCTTAACAGGAAGAAACTATAAGCCATTTAATTATTATGGAGCAGAGGAGGCTGATAGAGTATTAGTAGTTATGGGTTCTGCTGCCGGCTGTATTCAAGAAACAATCGATTACTTATTGGAAAAAGGAGAAAAGGTGGGACTTTTGGAAGTGCACTTGTATCGTCCGTTCTCCAGCAAGTATTTTTTAGAAGAATTACCGGAAACTGTAGAAAAAATTACAGTCTTGGATAGAACAAAAGAACCCGGAGCAGTAGGGGAGCCACTTTATGAAGATGTGTGTGCAGTGGTTTTAGAATCTGAGAGAAAGGTTAAGATATATGCTTGCCGTTTTGGATTGGGCAGCAAAGATTTTACACCTGCTCAAGTGGCAGCAATCTACAAAAATATGGAAGAAAAAATGCCTAAAAATCATTTTACTATAGGTATTGTAGACGATGTTACACACCTATCTTTGCAGGTTGGAGAGCAGATTAACACGATTCCTAAAAATACTATTAGCTGTAAGTTTTGGGGATTAGGTGCCGATGGAACGGTAGGGGCCAATAAAAACACTATTAAAATTATTGGAGATCATACAGACCTCTATGTACAAGGATACTTTGAGTATGATGGTAAAAAATCAGGAGGAGTCACACGATCACATCTTCGTTTTGGAAAGGAGGAAATTCGCTCTACTTATTTAGTTAGTCAAGCAGATTTTGTTGCCTGTCATAATAAGTCCTACTTGGATAAATATCATATTCTTACAGATATTAAAGCGGGTGGAAGTGTTTTATTGGCATGTGATTGGCGAGGGGAAGATTTAAACAAGCATCTTACAGATGCCTTTAAAAAAGAAGCAGCTCAAAAACAAATTCGCTTATATTTAATTGACGCTACAAAAATTGCGCAGGAATTAGGGTTAGGCAATAGAACCAACACAATTTTGCAGGCGGCTTTCTTTAAAATAACAGGAATTATTGCTGTAGATCAGGCTATTGGATATATGAAAGAAGCAATTTTAAAGTCCTATGGTAAAAAGGGCGAAAAAGTTGTCAACATGAATTATGCGGCGGTAGATAAAGGAATTGAGTTAGTAGAAAAATTTGAAATTCCGAAAGAGTGGAAGGAAATTCAGGTAGCAGAAAAAGAGGTAGATAAAACTTTACCTGAGTGGGTTAGAAAAATACAGATTCCTGTAAATGCAATGAAGGGGGATGATATTCCTGTTAGTGATTTTATGGATTTGCCGGATGGAAGCATGCCAAGTGGAACATCGAAATATGAAAAAAGAGGGATTGCTGTAAATGTTCCTATATGGGATAGCCAAAAATGTATTCAATGTAATCAGTGTTCTTATGTGTGTCCACATGCAACGATTCGTCCATTCTTGGTAAATGCAAAAGAAAAAGAAAATGCACCGGAAAGTTTTATTACAGTGGAGGCAAAAGGTAAGGGACTGGAAGAGTATCAATATCGTATTCAGACAGCGGTTTTAGATTGTGTAGGATGCGGAAGTTGTGCAAGTGTTTGTCCGGCACCACAAAAAGCTTTAACTATGTCTTCTTTAGATGACTATAAAGAAAAAGAGGCAGTCAATTGGCAATACGCAATGGAGCTTTCGGATAAGGAAAATCCATTGGGAGTAAAAACAGTAAAGGGAAGCCAGTTTAATCAGCCACTCATTGAATTTCCGGGAGCGTGTCCTGGATGTGGGGAAACGCCGTATGCAAAGCTTGCTACACAGCTCTTTGGAGATCATATGTATATTGCAACCGCTACAGGTTGTTCTCAAGTTTGGGCAACATCTTTTCCATCATTTCCTTATACGGCAAATCGCCAGGGAAAGGGACCGGCAGTGGGCGGTTCTCTATTTGAAAATAATGCAGAGTATGGAATGGGTATGTACCTTTCTATGAATCAGCAAAGAGAAAAGTTGCGTATGAATGCCGAAATTTTGCTGAAAAAAGTGGAAGAGGAGAACTTAAAGCTTGCATTAACTGATTGGTTGGAGGGATATACAGATTACGAAAAGTCTAAATTGGCAGGAACAAAACTGATAGCAATTTTAAGAGATTATAAGCATGAAGAAAAGGCTGTTCAGGAAGCGATAAAGGTCATCATAGAAAATGAAGATTATTTGGCTCAAAAATCAGTGTGGATTTTTGGCGGTGATGGATGGGCTTATGACATAGGTTATGGTGGTCTGGATCATGTGATTGCAAGTGGTGCCAATGTAAATATTATGGTTTTTGATACAGAAATTTATTCAAATACAGGTGGGCAGGCATCTAAATCCACACCGACAGGAGCAGTAGCTCAGTTTGCAGCAGCAGGAAAGCAGAACAAGAAAAAAGATTTGGGTCGTATGGCAATGACCTATGGGGATGTTTATGTAGCACAGGTAGCGATGGGAGCAAATCAGGCACAGTTTTTAAAGGCTTTAACAGAAGCAGAAGCTTATGATGGCCCATCAATTCTAATTTGTTATGCACCTTGTATCAGCCATGGACTCAAATGTGGAATGTCAAATGTACAAAATGAAATGAAACGAGCAGTGGATGTGGGATATTGGCAATTATATCGCTACAATCCTCTTTTAAAAAAAGAGGGGAAAAATCCTTTCCAGTTAGATTCAAAAGAACCTAAGGGTGATTTTAGAGAGTTTTTAAGAGGGGAAGTCCGATTTTCTTCCTTGGAAAGAAGTTTTCCAGAGGCGGCAGATGCCTTATTTGAAAAGACAGAAGCGGAAGCTAAGGAACGGTATCAAATCTATAAAGTGCTTGCACAGTAAGGAGAGAATATGAGTACATTCATTGAAAGAATGTTGGGAGGAAATGTGGGGGATATTGTAACAATTGAACCTGATTATATAGTAATTAATGATGGCATATCAAATGCTGCCGTAGAAGAGATTTCTACGGTAGCAGCGCCGGAAAAAGTTTTGGTTATTTACGACCATGATGTTCCTACAGGAAGACCGGAAGCAGCAGAAATTCTAAAGAAAAACTTGAAATTTGCCCAGAACTATGGGTGTTTATATATCCAGGCACAGGGTGTTGGATATCAGTATATGCTAAAGAATATGGTAAAAGAAAAGCAGATTATCCTTGGAGGTGGTAGCCACGGAAGTATTTTTGGTGCGAAGCAAGCTTTAGGAATTGATGTATCTATTCCGGAGTTAGCGAGGGCTGTTGAGACAGATCGTTATAGTACAGTGGTGCCAGAAACGGTTTATATTTCTGTTGAAGGAAGTTTAAATGAGGGTATCAGTGCTATGGATCTTGCTTTGAAAATTTTGTCTATGTCAGAAAATATAAAAGGAAAGGCGATTGAATTTTATGTGCCAGGATTAAGTCAGCATGAGAGGGAAGTTCTATGTTCTATGGGAACGCTTACAGGGGCTTTTTGTGCAGCATTAACAGATAAAGAGCCTGAAAGTGCATTAAAAATTTATGCGAAAGATATTACTCCGATGATTATAGAGCCCTGTGAGGAAAGAAGATTTCAAAGCGAGGCGAGAATTTCAGAAAAAATAAAAATACAAGGTCAGGAGTTTCAAGCAGGACAAATTGGTGGTTATACGGGTGGAACTATCGAAGAACTTAGAAA
>DATCYL010000286.1:0-4618 GCA_036570305.1 Lachnospiraceae bacterium | reverse complement strand
TTTCGCTTTTCTTTTTCCATTATCTTTTCCTTTCATAAAATATCTCTGCAAATAAAAAAGTCATGAAGGCTATAAAGTCATCATGTTGTTAATCATATTACATCTATAGGAATAGTTTGTCAATATTAACCCCATCGTTCTATAGACAAAATATTTCAGTTTTTTTGAAGTACTTTATTAAAAGCATTTTTCCCCAAATGCATATTAAACTTTATATTCGACTGATCATGATAATGTACTTTCTACTTTATCCACTATCTTTCTCACTCCAAAAACAGCGAAAATAATCAATAGAACAGTAAATAAATTAAAAGAATTCAAATCAGCAAATGGCAAATGTATGGAAATCATCTTTGCATGTGACAACACTTTTCCACAAATATTAATTATCAAAAAAGAAGCGAAATAAACTACCATCTGATAAAGATTTAAAACCAAAAAAGAATCTTCTTTGTTCTTTACCATTCTATGTTGTACCACAGTAGTAAACAAATACACACTTGAAAAAATCACGCCACTTATAGCTGCTAACAGTAAAAGGAATACAAAGGCAAAGGGCTTACCACTATGATGAGGTGGCAGTAAAATTATCACACACATATATAATACATACATAACTACTATAAAAAAACTTGACTTTCTATAACTTTTATCAATATATTTCCCTATTATCGGTAATGCAAATGTACCCGTCAAACTATATATTGTTATGTAAATAGTAATCGTATCCGCTGTATAATGTAAAACATTTTTCAGATAAAGAACATTCAAGGAAAATCCTATACTCAAAAACAATAACTCCATTAACAGGGCCCATATAATACTTTTATTAGCTTTCAACCTTTGGATAAGCTTTTTTTCTCCAAATCTTTTTCTCTCTCTACTATCGCTGTCACCTTTTATTTTTTCTATAGTTACCAATTGTAATAACAAACCAAACATCGCTATAGACAAAAATATTTTATAGGAGATTACATTGATTTTTTCTCCTACATACAAAGCTACAAACGCCAAATATGCCGTATGAATAAGCATAAATACAAATCTCATTTTACTAAAAAATTTTCCTCGATTAAAACTGTCGGTTATTTGGCGCATTAATGGTTGCCAACACATACCGACACCAAACTCAACAGCTATTTGGTAAATCGCTATTAAAATGATGTATTTATAAAAATCCCACGTTTCTATAGGCAAAAGCAATAATAAGCCGGTACAAAACATTTTCACAATGACACTTATCTTAATTAACTTTGTAATATTCTTATTTTCTAAAAATAATAAAAACATTACACGAACAATTGCCAAGAGAGAAATCATAGAAATAATAAATGTTATATTTCCTGTAGAAAACATTAAGACATCAGCCAAAAACAAAGCCATAATATCTCCCGTCATTGTATTAGTGATTACCTGATTAAAAGAATTAAATAGAATGGCATACTTTTGCCCTTTCTTCTTATCATCGCTTTTTATTGCAGTTTTCTCTTCCATTTTTCCTCCTATGTAAAAAAATTATTCAGCACCACTCGTTGCGCATTTTCCCTACTAATAAGGCATATTGGGATGATTTACTACTTTAAAAAAGAGAAAGAAAACAAGAGCACATCTCTCATTTTCTTTCTCTTTTATTTCAGTTAGGCTTTACAAAGGTAAAACTTTTATTATTTGTTGTTGATAGCTGCCTGTGCTGCTGCCAAACGAGCGATTGGCACACGGAATGGGCTACAAGATACATAGTCTAATCCAATCTTATGGCAGAACTCTACAGATGTAGGATCTCCGCCGTGCTCTCCACAAATACCGATGTGAAGTTCAGGACGAGTTTTCTTTCCTAATTCGATAGCCATTTTCATAAGCTGACCTACTCCATCCTGGTCAAGTCTTGCAAATGGATCGTTTTCGAAAATCTTAGCATCATAGTAAGCATCTAAGAATTTTCCTGCATCATCACGAGAGAATCCATAAGTCATCTGTGTTAAGTCATTAGTACCGAAGCAGAAGAATTCAGCTTCTTTAGCGATTTCATCAGCTGTAAGAGCAGCTCTTGGAATCTCAATCATAGTACCAACTTCGTATTTCAAATCAGAAGCTGCTGCAGCAATTTCTGCATCAGCAGTCTCTACAACTACTTTCTTAACATAAGCTAACTCTTTTTTGTCTCCAGCTAATGGAATCATGATTTCAGGCTCAACTGTCCATTCAGGATGTTTCTTAGCAACATTGATTGCTGCACGGATAACAGCTTTCGTCTGCATCTTAGCAATTTCAGGATATGTAACTGCAAGACGAAGTCCACGATGTCCCATCATTGGGTTGAACTCATGTAATCCATCGATAATTTCTTTAATTCTTGATACCGGTTTGCCCTGTGCATCTGCTAATTTCTGAATATCAGCTTCCTCTGTAGGAACAAACTCATGAAGTGGCGGATCCAAGAAACGGATAGTAACCGGATGTCCCTCTAAAGCTTCGTATAAAGCTTCAAAGTCTCCCTGCTGTACAGGTAAGATTTTCTCAAGAGCTGCTTCTCTTTCTTCTACAGTGTCAGCACAAATCATCTCACGGAAAGCATCAATTCTATCACCCTCAAAGAACATATGCTCTGTACGGCAAAGTCCGATACCTTCTGCGCCAAGCTCACGAGCTTTTCTAGCATCTTCCGGTGTATCTGCATTTGTTCTAACTTTTAATGTTCTGTATTTGTCAGCCCATTCCATGATTCTTCCAAATTCTCCGGCAATTGTTGCATCTACTGTTGGGATTTCTCCATCATAGATGTTACCTGTAGAACCATCGAAAGAAATGATATCACCTTCATGATATTCTTTTCCTGCTAATCTAAACACTTTGTTCTCTTCATCCATAACGATTTCTGAACAACCGGATACACAGCAAGTACCCATACCACGAGCTACTACGGCTGCATGAGAAGTCATACCTCCACGAGCTGTTAAGATACCCTGAGCTGCTTTCATTCCCTCGATATCTTCCGGAGATGTCTCAAGACGAACTAATACGACTTTTTCTCCTCTATCTGCCCAAGCCTTAGCGTCAGATGCTGTAAATACAACCTTACCTGAAGCTGCTCCGGGAGCTGCTGCAAGAGCCTTTGCGATTGGTGTAGCTTTCTTTACTGCTTCTGCATCAAACTGTGGATGTAATAATGAGTCTAAGTTACGTGGCTCAATCATAGAAACAGCTTTCTCTTCTGAAATCATGCCCTCATCTACTAAATCACAAGCAATCTTTAAAGCTGCCGCTGCTGTTCTTTTACCGTTACGTGTCTGCAACATGTAAAGTTTCTTATCTTCGATAGTAAACTCCATATCCTGCATATCTCTGTAATGGTCTTCTAATTTATTGCAGATTCCGATGAACTCATCATAAACTGCAGGCATAACTTCTTTTAACTGGTCGATATGCTGAGGTGTACGAACACCGGCAACTACGTCCTCACCCTGAGCGTTCATTAAGAACTCACCCATAAGTTTTTTCTCACCTGTAGCAGGGTTACGAGTAAATGCAACACCTGTTCCTGATGTTTCACCCATGTTACCAAATGCCATCATCTGTACGTTAACTGCTGTACCCCAAGAATATGGAATATCATTGTCACGACGATAAATGTTTGCACGTGGGTTATCCCATGAACGGAATACAGCCTGTACTGCTCCCATCAACTGCTCCTTAGGATCTGTTGGGAAATCAGCACCGATTTTAGCTTTGTATTCAGCTTTAAACTGATTAGCCAGCTCTTTTAAATCTTCTGCTGTAAGGTCTACGTCCTGTGTAACACCTTTTTCTTCTTTCATCTTATCAATTAACTCTTCGAAGTATTTTTTACCAACTTCCATAACTACGTCAGAGTACATTTGGATAAATCTTCTATAGCAATCATAAGCCCAACGTGGATTTCCTGATTTTTCAGCAATAACTTCTACTACTTCTTCATTCAAACCTAAGTTAAGGATTGTATCCATCATACCAGGCATAGAAGCTCTAGCACCTGAACGAACGGAAACTAATAATGGATTCTCTTTATCACCAAACTTTTTGCCTGTGATCTCTTCCATTTTTACGATAGCGTCCATGATCTGTTCCATGATTTCATCATTGATTTTTCTTCCGTCATCGTAATACTGAGTACAAGCCTCAGTTGTAATTGTGAAACCTTGAGGTACCGGAAGTCCTAATTTAGTCATCTCTGCTAAGTTAGCACCCTTACCACCAAGAAGGTTTCTCATGCTTGCATCGCCTTCTTTAAATAAGTAAACCCATTTTGCCATTTAAATTTCTTCCTCCTAAATTCTTTGTCACCCATAGAATAGAAATACTATTCCGGATATTGGCCTTTAAAATCTTGTCCCGGACAAAATTTTAAATTCATTGTAACTACACACTAAAAAGCCCTTAAAGGGCTTCTTAGCTAATAGTGACAATTTGTACATAAATATTTTAGCACATATTTTGTCGTAGTCAATACAATATCCTTGGAAAATCTATTTATTTTCTCTATTAATGAAATCCCTTTTTAAAAAGATGCCTTGGAATTCCATCTACCATAATCGGTGATACGTCTCCTTGAATCAAAGGACGCACATATGTGATAAAATCG
>DATCYL010000285.1:0-2160 GCA_036570305.1 Lachnospiraceae bacterium | reverse complement strand
CATAGCTGATACCTCGCTTCTTTCAGATAATGCTATTTTATCACATTAAAATCTTAAAGTAAAGATAGGCTATTTATATTTATGCAGAAAACTTTTAAAATAGGGAATGTCTCCATTAACGATTAGACTTTCAGGGAAGTTTGCCTCTTTGAGTAATTGGTGTATTTCCAAGCAGGAACCCACCAGGTAGTCAATGTGTGCATCGCTGTTAATGATTAGAGGGACTTGATATTCCTTACAGTATTCAAGAAGTTTTAAATAATTATCATGAGCACCTTTTCGTGCGGACAAGGGATTTAAAGAACTATTATTGAGTTCTAAAAGAACATTATATTCTTTGGCAGCATAAGCCAATTCTTTGTAGTCTATGGGATAGCGACTGTCATCGGGATGACCGATGATATCTACATAAGGGTTTTGCATAACTTTAATATAGGTTTTTGTATTCATTTCTTTTGTCTGAGAACGAAAACAAGGGGTGTGCATACTGGCGATACACAAGTCCATCAGGTCAAGTACATCCTCTGTCATATCAATACTTCCATTAGTATCCAATATATTTAATTCAACCCCGAACATCAGCTCTACGGGATAGGCATGTCTGTCTATAATGCGGGTATTTCTAAAATAGTATTCATGGCAGGTGCCCGGCATAGCCATGGCATGTTCTGTAATGCCAAGTAGTTGCAGATTGTTTTTTGCCGCTGCCACAGCCATTTCATTAATGGTGGAATAGGCATGACCGCTGGCAATAGTATGGGTGTGTACGTCTAGTAAATGTTTCATTTTTTCTCCTTTGTAACTTTGATTCTGTCAAGAATAAAGGCTTTTATAAGCAAAAGCTCCAATATTTTAAGTGCTAAATCAGTAAATCTAAAAATATTATAGGTCGGGATTTGGAAAAATGCAAGGAAGAGGACTTGCATAATAGGTGAAGAAAAGGTACAATGAAAGTCACAAAAACGAACATACATACGATTTTATATAAAGGAGTAAAAATGGATAAACGTTTTGAACAGTTAAATCCTATGCAAAAAGAAGCTGTATTTACCAGCCGGGGACCTCTTTTGATTTTGGCAGGAGCCGGTTCGGGAAAAACAAGGGTATTGACGCATCGTATCGCATATTTAATAGAAGAAGAGAGAGTAAATCCTTGGAATATCATGGCCATTACTTTTACCAACAAGGCGGCAAAAGAAATGGCTGAGAGGGTGGAAAATATAGTGGGAAACAGCTCGGGAGTTTGGGTGAGCACCTTTCATTCTACCTGTGTAAGAATTCTAAGAAGACATATCGAACATATTGGATATGGAAATAACTTTACGATTTATGATAGTGATGACCAAAAGACGACTATCAAGGAAATCTTTAAAAGATTAGAAATTGATTCTAAAATGTATAAGGAAAAGGCTGTTTTAAATGCTATCTCTGCCGCAAAAGACGAGATGATTAGCCCACAGGATTTTATTTTAAATGCTGCGGGGGATTATCGTATGCAGACAATCGGTAAAATTTATCAGGAATATCAAAAAAAATTACAGTTAAGCAATGCTCTTGATTTTGATGATTTGCTGGTAAAAACTGTAGAGCTTTTTAAAAGTCATCCTCAGATATTGGAATCTTACCAGGAGCGTTTTTTGTATGTGATGGTGGATGAGTATCAGGACACTAATACAGTACAGTTTGAGTTTATCAGACTTCTGTCGGCTAAGTACCGCAATCTCTGTGTGGTGGGTGATGATGACCAGTCTATTTATAAGTTTCGGGGAGCAAATATAAAAAATATCCTAGGTTTCGAGCAGGTCTTTCCGGAGGCAAAAGTGATTAAGCTGGAACAAAACTATCGCTCGACTCAAAATATTTTGGATGCGGCAAATGGTGTGATTGCCAATAATGTCGGAAGAAAAGATAAACGTTTGTGGACGGCTAACGAAAGAGGAGAATTGGTTCATTTTCGACAGTTTTATAATGCCTACGAGGAGGCAGAATATATAGCCGGAGAAATCGGAAAAAGGGTAAGAGAGGGGAGTGGCGACTATAAGGACTTTGCGATTCTTTACAGAACAAATGCCCAGTCTAGACTATTTGAAGAAAAATTTTTGTTTGGAAATATTCCTTATAAGTTAGTGGGAGGAATCAATTTCTACTCACGCAGAGAAA
>DATCYL010000284.1:0-1748 GCA_036570305.1 Lachnospiraceae bacterium | reverse complement strand
TAACTCCCTCTTCTTCCAAGTATTTTTTGATTTCTATCAAGTTTGGATAACTGACAGGTTTTACCCATACTTCCGTTCCCGGTCTGTCTAGAGAGTTCAACTGTAACTTTCGATAAGATAGAGTCTTTACAAAGTCGGCATATTCTTTTAAATCTTTCAGAGAGGTATTGATTCCCTCAATTAAAAACAATTCCAAATCAATATCCCCCCGAAACCGTGAAGATAGTTTTTGCAATCCTTCCAGCAAAGTTTCTATCCGGTATCCTGGATAAGCTCTTCCTATTTTTTCAAAAACCTCTTGTTTCACAGTATGCAAACTCGGAATAATCAAATCCGCCTCTTGAATATCTTCCAGCACATCTTCTCGATACAGTAGTAAAGAATTCGTGATCACTGCTATTTTCACAGAATAATGCTGCTTAATATAGTGAATAACCTTCCCCAAATCCAGACTCAATGTCGGCTCTCCGCTTCCGGAAAAAGTAACATAATCAGGTTTTACCTCTTGAAGTGCCTCTTCCAATTCCCACTTAAAATCCTCAAAAGAGATAAAATGTTTTCTTTCTACCGTCCAATCTTTCGTGGGTCCACATTCACAAAAAACACAATTCAAATTACAACTTTTCGGAATAACAATGTCCATTCCCAGAGAAATTCCTAATCTTCTTGAAGGAACCGGACCAAATACATATCTAGCCATTTTTCTTTCCTTTCTTAAATTACGAGGTATTACTCCTCAAAAAACTTCGGTGCCGCTGTGATTTTTAACTCTTTTGTGATTTCAAAGAGCAAAGGTTTTCCTGTCGGCAAGTTCAGTTCCATAATTTTTTCATCACTAATATTCAATAAATGCTTTACCAAAGCTCGCAGGCTATTTCCGTGAGCAACGATTAAAATATTTTTTCCTTTTCGAATTTCAGGGGAAATATTCTCATTCCAATAAGGAAGCACTCTGGCAATCGTGTCCTTCAAACTTTCTGCCAAAGGAATTTCGCTGTCTTTTAATTCTTTATATTTTCGATCCTTTCTTGCAGACCTTTCATCTTCCTTGTCCATAGCAGGAGGCTGAATGTCAAAACTTCTTCTCCAAATATGCACCTGCTCTTCTCCATATTTTTTTGCTGTTTCCGCCTTATTCAGTCCTTGCAGAGCTCCATAGTGTCGTTCGTTGAGTTTCCATGTTTTCAACACCGGCAGATAAAGCATATCCAATTCTTCCAAAATATATTGCAAAGTTTTAATTGCCCTTTTTTGATAAGAAGTAAAACAAAGGTCAAAGTCTATCTTTTGCGATAGCAAGGCTTTTCCGGCTTCTTTTGCTTCTTGAATCCCCATCTCCGACAAATCTACATCCGCCCAACCTGTAAAACGATTTTGTAAGTTCCATTCACTCTGTCCATGTCTTACCAATACTAATTTCATATTCTCCTCCTCTTTTTTAGAGTCTATCCTTAATTTTCCAAAAAAACAAAAAAACTCTATTTTATTTTCCTAATAAAATAAAGTTCTAACTACGAAAATGGAGGCGACGACCAGATTTGAACTGGTGATGGAGATTTTGCAGACCTCTGCCTTACCGCTTGGCGACGTCGCCATTATGATATAAATGGTGCCCAGAGGCGGAATCGAACCACCGACACGGGGATTTTCAGTCCCCTGCTCTACCGACTGAGCTATCTGGGCATCATGGCGGGAGTGACGAGGCTCGAACTCGCGACCTCCTGCGTGACAGGCAGGCGCTCTAACCA
>DATCYL010000283.1:0-4281 GCA_036570305.1 Lachnospiraceae bacterium | reverse complement strand
TCACAGATACTTCGGTAAATACGATTGACTCCTTAATGGAAAAAATTTTTCAAGAAATCAAGTCCGAACTGAATTTACCTCTACATCGTTTGAGTAAACAGGAAAAAGAAAAAGTCATACAAAAATTATATGAACAGGATTTTTTTAAATTAAAATCTTCCATTCCTTTTTTGGCAAAGAAATTAAATTGTTCCATTACTACGATGTATCGCTATGTCGCTTCCTGTTCGAAAAAAAAGCTGGATTCCTAATCAATCCAGCTTTTATCCTTTGCATATAAAATTATCAAAAAAAAATTTTTTCCGTATATGCCGTCTATGACTTGACACATAGGAGTCTAAATAAGCCTCCTCAAGGAGCTTTCTGGTAATTTTCCTAGGCTCTTTTTTTAGAAGGGGCTAAAATCAACTCTTATTTTTTATGAAAAATATGAATTTTAGCGGCATTTTTCTATTTAAACAAAAAAACTGCTCCAAAGAATAAAAACAAGTTTTACAAATCCCCATTTTTTGAGAAGCTATTCTTTTTCTTCTTTCCTTTTAAAAATATGATTTTATTTTCATAAAAATCTACCTAAACGCCTCTATAACAAGGTTTTATAAATATCTCCCCCCTATATCTGTTTTTTCGACAAAAATCAAAATAAGTGTATTTTTTCTATAGAATAAATAACTCGGCACTTTCCTATCCTCTCTACTATTTCGAAAGAAATAAAGCAAAAAGCCGGACTCTTTCGAATCCGGCTTTGTTTTCTTAACTCTTTTGGAAAAACTATTTTGTAATTTCAGATACTACTCCTGAAGCTACTGTTCTTCCTCCTTCTCGAATTGCAAATCGCAATCCTGTTTCCATTGCAATCGGGTGAATCAATTCTACCGTCATGGTAATATTGTCTCCAGGCATTACCATTTCTACTCCTTCCGGTAAGGTTACTGCGCCTGTGATATCTGTCGTTCTGAAATAGAATTGTGGTCGATATCCTGAGAAGAACGGAGTGTGTCTTCCTCCTTCTTCTTTTGTCAATACATATACTTCTCCACTGAAGTTTGTATGAGGATGAATACTTCCCGGTTTTGCCAATACTTGCCCTCTTTCCACTTCTTCTTTCTTTGTTCCTCTTAATAAAGCCCCGATGTTATCTCCTGCTTGGCCTTGATCCAATAATTTTCGGAACATTTCTACTCCGGTACATGTAGTCTTTGTGGTTGCTTTGATTCCCACAATTTCCACTTCTTCTCCTACCTTGATAACTCCTCTTTCCACTCTTCCGGTTACTACCGTTCCTCTTCCTGTAATCGTAAATACGTCTTCAATCGGCATCAAGAATGGTTGGTCCACTGCTCTTTCCGGAGTCGGAATGTATTCGTCTACTGCTTTCATTAATTCCATGATTTTATCAATCCATTTTTGTTCCCCATTCAAAGCTCCTAACGAAGATCCTGTTACGATTGGAATTTCATCTCCCGGGAATCCATATTCGGATAATAATTCTCGTACTTCCATTTCTACTAATTCTAACAATTCTTCATCTTCTACCATATCTGCTTTATTCAAATATACTACGATGTATGGAACTCCTACTTGTCTTGATAACAAAATGTGTTCTCTTGTTTGTGGCATTGGTCCGTCTGCTGCAGATACCACTAGAATAGCCCCGTCCATTTGTGCTGCCCCTGTAATCATGTTCTTTACATAATCCGCGTGACCCGGACAGTCCACGTGCGCATAGTGTCTTGCTTCCGTTTCATATTCGATATGAGCTGTATTGATTGTTATTCCTCTTTCTCTTTCTTCCGGAGCTACGTCAATTTTGTCAAAATCTACTTTTTGTGCCAATCCTAAGTCAGATAACACCTTAGAAATTGCTGCTGTGGTAGTTGTCTTTCCATGGTCAACGTGTCCAATTGTTCCGATGTTTACATGCGGTTTACTTCTTTCATATTTTTCTTTTGCCATTTTCATACCTCCAGTTTTTTATTTTGAATACGTTAAAATTTACTTTAAAAAAAAACCACACTTTAGCCTTTTTTTCTGCATCGTGTAGTAAATAGTGGTGGTGAGGGAAGGATTCGAACCTTCGAAGGCAGAGCCGTCAGATTTACAGTCTGATCCCTTTGGCCGCTCGGGAACCTCACCTCTTTATCATATTGTAGTGGTACCCCGTAGGGGAATTGAACCCCTGTTTCCAGAGTGAAAATCTGATGTCCTAACCACTGAACGAACGGGGCACTCTGGTGCCGCTTATCGGAGTCGAACCAATCACCTACTGATTACAAGTCAGTTGCTCTACCAGATGAGCTAAAGCGGCATTTCTGTGTCTCTCAGAACAAGTATTATTCTACACGAATTCCTTTATTTTGTCAAACATTTTTTTATGTTTTTTTAAAAAATTTATCCTTTTTTCTTTTTTCTGTTTATTTATATAGACTTTTTATCTCTTCCTCTGTATATTTCCTTCTCGCTTTCATAGCTTTCAACCTATTTTCATCTTCTGCTATTTTCTCTTCTATTTTAAATTTTCCAATGATTTCGACTTTCTTAACTCCTCGTTCCTCTAAATACTTTTTTATTTCTAATAATTTTGAATAATCGACAGGTTTTACCCAAGCTTCTGCTCCGGGTCTATCTAAAGAATTCAACTGCAATTTTCGATAGGATAAAGTTTTAACAAAGTCTGCATATGCTTCTAAATCTTCTAAAGAAGTATTGATTCCTTCAATTAGAAAAAATTCTAAGTCAATCTCTCCTGGAAAGCGAGAAGATAATTTTTCTAAACCTTCCAATAAGCTTTCTATCTTGTATCCGGGATAAGCCCTCACTATTTTCTCAAAAACCTCCTGTTTCACAGTATGTAAACTCGGCATGATCAAGTCTGCCTCTTGAATCTCCTCCAATACCTCTTCTTGATATAATAATAAAGAGTTGGTAATTACTGCTATTTTTACAGAATAATGCTGCTTAATATAACGAATAATCTTTCCTAAGTCCAAACTTAATGTAGGTTCTCCACTTCCAGAAAAAGTAACATAATCCGGTTGCACCTGTTGAAGTGCCTCATCCAACTCCTTGATAAACTCCTTCAAATCAATAAAATGCTTCCGTTCTATCGTCCAAGCTTTTGTGGGACCACATTCACAAAAAACACAATTCAAATTGCAACTTTTGGGAATTACGATATCCATCCCCAAAGAAATTCCCAGTCTTCTTGAGGGAACCGGACCAAATATATATCTAGCCATTTTCCTTCCTTTCTTAAATTGTTATCTCTACTCATTAAAAAAATTCGGTGCTGCTATGACTTTTAACTCTTCTGTGATTTCAAAAATCAGAGGCTTTCCGGTGGGTAGATTAAGTTCCATAATTTTTTCATCACTGATCTTCAATAAATGCTTTACCAAAGCTCGTAAGCTATTTCCATGGGCTACCATTAAAATATTTTTACCTTTTTGTATTTCAGGAACAACACTTTCTTCCCAATAAGGAAGTACCCTTGCAATAGTATCTTTTAAACTTTCTGCCAAAGGAATTTCATCCTCTCTTAAATCTTTGTATTTCTTTTCCCTTCTTGCAGATCTTTCATCATTCTTATCCATAGCAGGAGGCTGAATATCAAAACTTCTTCTCCAAATATGAACCTGCTCTTCCCCATATTTTTTTGCGGTTTCTGCTTTATTTAATCCTTGTAAAGCTCCATAATGTCTTTCATTGAGTTTCCATGTTTTCATTACAGGTAAATACAACATATCTAATTCTTCTAATATATATTGTAAGGTTTTAATCGCTCTTTTCTGATAAGAAGTAAAACAAAGATCAAAGTCTATATTTTGTATCAATAAAACTTGTCCTGCCTCTTTTGCTTCCTGAATTCCCTTTTCTGACAAATCGACATCAGCCCATCCTGTAAAACGATTTTGTAAATTCCATTCACTTTGTCCGTGTCTTACTAATACCAATTTCATATTTTCCTCCCACTTTAACTTTATAGTATTTTTCCAAAAAAACAAAAAAACTCTATCCTATTTTCCAATAAAATAAAGTTCTCTCTACAAAAATGGAGGCGACGACCAGATTTGAACTGGTGATGGAGATTTTGCAGACCTCTGCCTTACCGCTTGGCGACGTCGCCATTATGATATAAAGTGGTGCCCAGAGGCGGAATCGAACCACCGACACGGGGATTTTCAGTCCCCTGCTCTACCGACTGAGCTATCTGGGCATCATGGCGGGAGTGACGAGGCTCGAACTCGCGACCTCCTGCGTGACAGGCAGGCGCTCTAACCA
>DATCYL010000282.1:0-6022 GCA_036570305.1 Lachnospiraceae bacterium | reverse complement strand
GTCGCTAAAGCAGCTATCTGAGAAAAAAATATAATACACAGCGAACATTCTACCGCTGTCTTAGTTGGCATAGAAAAAAAGTAAAATAATACTACTAAATTGATAGGCCCTCCTCCGATTCCTAAAAAGGACGATAAAACTCCCAACACCAGACCTATGCTTAAGCATACTCCTATATTTTGAATACTTTTACTTTTTATCTTATCTTTTTTTACAGTATAAAACAAAGTCGCTATTGTTACCACCAATAAACAAGAGGCTTGAATGGCTCCAATTCTATCCGGTTTGGTACTTAAATTTCTTAAAAAAGAAAAAAGCCACTTACCCAAAATCCCCCCAACTACTCCCCCAAAAGAAAGCATCAGGACTATTTTTTTCTGAAATTTAGATTTATCAAAGAAAACACTTTTTGCTAAGGAATAACTGGTCATGGACAAAACCGTAATCCCTGATAAAAAGCTAATCGTCGCTACATCCATAATTCCCAAAGCGTCCAAAAAAGGCTTTATGATTACGCCTCCGCCTATGCCACAAATAGCACCTATTACAGAAGCTAAAAAACACACTAGCCAACACACAATAATCATTACTTCTCTCCTTTTAAAGAAAGGTAAAAATTCTCTCTATAATTAAGAATCTTTACCTTTCTTTTATTTCTATTCTTCTTTTGTTTTTATTGCCTTTTCGGGGATGTTTCCAAAACAGTTTTTACCCTCTTCAAACTCTTCTATACCGCCAAATTGCCCGCTTCCCGTACATGCCCCTCTCATCTTTTCTATTCGACGACAACCATATTTTTTATACCATTCTTTTAATTGCCGACTTAAGTCTTCTTGCACCGCCAGGCAAGCAGATTTTCCGTATAAATTTTTCTCTTCATCCGCATCCTCGCTTAAGTGATAGAGTTCATTTTCCATTCCATCCATTCGCTCTACCAGTTTCCACTCCTTCGTGCGAATCATACGGACAGGACCATACTCATCCAAAATCACAATCGCTTCTTCAGCATAATCTTCTTTTTCTTCTTTTAATAAGGGAACCAGACTACGTCCCGGAAGTGGCTGTAGCACTTCTTTTGATAGACCTAAAAGATTTTTTAGTGTCGGCAAAATATCATAATGGCTACATAATTCCTCACAAAAACCACCTTCTTTTATCATCCCTTTCCATGAAATCAAAAAAGGAACCTTTATCGAAGTATCGTACATATTTTGAGGATAAGTTGCATTTCCTTTTCCCCAGATTCCATGGTGTCCCATATTCATACCGTTATCCGATGTAAAAATAACAATTGTATCTTCCCTTAAGCCTAAATTGTCCAACTCCTGCATTAGATTTCCAATCTGCCTATCCATAGCCGTAACTGCTGCATAATAGCCCTTAAGCAATTTTTTTCTCTCTTCCCCTTCCCCATATGGGCAGGTTTTTACCTGCGAGGAGTGCACCGGCTTATTAGGAACTGACTCAAATTCACAATCTTTATACAAATCTAACACTTCTTTAGGATGATTATCTTCATCCCAGGGACTATGGGGCGCTGTAAAATGAACACTCAAATAAAAAGGCTTTTCTTCCTTTGCCAACTCTTTTAATTGGCAAAGCGCCTGCTCTCCCAAATAATCCGTAATATATTGTTTAGGAAACTCTAATTTTCCGTCTTTAATAACATCTCCATGGTAGTATTCACAACCGCCTCTTCCCATAGCCAGCCATTTCGTAAAACCATGCGAGGGAGTCATGCTGTCTCCCATATGCCATTTCCCACACAAGCTACAGGTATATCCCTCTGCTGCCAATAAATCGGTATAAGCTGTCAGCTCTTTTGTATAGGAAATCGGTTTTGTCTCATTTTTATAGCCATACATACCTTCCATCTCTGAAATACCTAAGGGCAAATTTCCTCCGCTTAGCCAATCCATGATTCCATGTTTAGAAGGTAATGTTCCCGTCAAAATAGAAGCTCTTGCCGGAGAACATACCGGCGATGCACAAAAGAAATTCGAAAAGAGCATTCCTTCTTTTGCCAACTTATCTATATTCGGAGTAATAATTTCTCTATTTCCGGCACACCCCATAGCCCATGCACCTTGATCATCTGAAAGTATAAAGACAATATTGGGTTTCTTCCCTTTTTTAATATCCTCCATCTTTTTATCCTTTCTACCAAACTAACCCTTCACCGAACCTACCATGATTCCTTTTACGAAATACTTTTGAACAAAAGGATACAAAATTAACACCGGCAAAGAAGAAACAATAATCACTCCGTACTTGATGGTACGTGCAATCTGTCTCATCATTTCTAAGGCTTCCGGATCTGTCACGGTCGGGTCTACTGACTGACCGCCAATTAAGATATCTCTTAAAATCAACTGTAAAGGATAAAGTTTATTATCTGTTACATAAATCAAGCCATTAAAGAATGCATTCCAATGGCCTACAGCATAATAAAGTACCATAATCGCAATAATTGATTTTGATAAAGGCAAAACCACCTTCATGAAATATTGAAAAATACTACATCCGTCTATCTCTGCCGCTTCCTGCAACTCTAAAGGCATTGTGTTTGCAAAATAAGTTCTGCATAGAATCAGATTGAAAACAGAGAAGGAGCCAAGTATCATCAAAACATAAGGTGTATTTACCAAGCGAAGACTTTTTACTACCAGATATGTTGGAATTAACCCCCCCGAAAAATACTTGGTTATGATTAAAAGTTTCATAATCAAGCCTCTTCCCATCATGTCGCGTCTGGATAGCGCATAGCCTGCCGGAATTGTAATAAAAAGTGCCAGCAATGTTCCAACGCCTGTATAACGAACTGTATTATAATAACCAAGCCATATTCTTCTATCTCGTAAAATATATTTAAACCCTTCCAGAGTAATTTTCTTTGGCAAAAGCAATACTCGTCCGGTAGCTACCATATCCGGATTACTGATAGAGGCAATAACCACAAACCACAATGGATATAAAATCATTACAGACAAAGCAATTACACTCGCATAAACAACTACAAGAAAAACCAAATCTCTTGCTCCCAGTTGCTTTAATTTTTTGATTTTATCTTTCATTTTCACTCTCCTTTCCATGTCTTACCACAAGCTTACATCAGAGGTTTTTCTGGCAATCTGATTTACCAAAAGTAATAAAATCAAATTAATCGCATTATTAAACAATCCAATTGCCGCCGAATAGCTAAACTGTCCCCCCTGAATTCCCACTTTATAGACATAAGTCGAAATAATCTCTGAATAGTCTAAGTTCACACTATTTTGCAGTAAGAATGCCTTTTCAAATCCCAAATCCATGATTTCTCCCGTTCTCATAATCAACATGATAATCATTGTGGGCATAATTGAGGGTAAATCGATGTGTAACATTCTCTGAAAACGGCTGGCACCGTCTACTTTTGCCGCCTCATGCAGTTCCGGTCCCACACTGGTTAGTACGGAAATATACAAAATAGAACCCCAGCCTACATTTTGCATAACACCTGACCATACATAAATATGCCTAAAATTTGCCGGATTAGAAAGAAAGGCTAGAGGTTTTCCTCCAAATAAGCCAATCAACTGATTAATTACCCCATCTGAGGATAAAAAAATCAAAATCATACCACAATAAACTACGGTCGAAATAAAATGAGGAGAGTAGGTAATCATCTGCGCTGCTCTCTTTAGCTTATTTTGTGTGATATAGTTTAAAAACAAAGCAAATAAAATCGGCATAGGAAAACCTGCAACCAAAGAATACAAGCTTAACCCTAAAGTATTTATGAGCAAATCTTTAAACATATAGGATTCAAAAAAGGTACGAAAATGTTTAAGCCCAACCCAGGCACTCCCCCAAATTCCATCGGCTACCCTATAATCTTTAAATGCCATTTGGATACCATACATGGGCAGATAAGAAAACAACACTACATATAAAATCATAGGAAGTACAAAAAGATAGCATACCCATGTTTTTTTCAGTAGTTTCATACTCCCCCATCTTTTTCTTAATTTTTTTTCTTTCACGGCTTCCCTCCAATATCTCCTATCCATCTTTTATCAGCGAAGGATTGAAGTTACCTTCAATCCCTCGCACTTACAAATCTTTTATTATTTTATTGAATCTGTATATTCCTGACAAAGTTTTGTATATTCATCTACTTTTAGGCTTTCCAATGTCTTTTTATGACCTTCCCATTTAGACTCGTCAATTCCATTTAAAACGGAATCGGAGATGAATTTCTCTAAATAAGTGTCAATATCCGCCTGAAGAATTGATCTTTTTTCTGCATTTTCCAAGCTTGCAGTTCCTGCCGGAAGTCCTTTTACACCACTTTCTATCTGGCTTTTTACAGCTTCCATTTTGTAGTCATATGGAGCCTTATCATCATAAATTCTCTTCTCATCGTATTCAAAACGCCACAAAGATGGTGTAATACCGGCAAAACTCTCTGAGGTTCTGTATTCACTCTTTGATTTATATCCGCCGTTTTCTTCCAATACTTTCTCATCCATAGTCAAAATCTGCGCAATTTCCTGCCCATCTTTTTCAACAATGTTCCAAGCCACACCTTTAGCTCCACGTCCCCAATTTAAGGAACTTTCTAAACTGGAATTAATATAATCGTACCAGCGTACTAAAGCTGCCGGATTTTTACAAGATTTACTGATAGCAAATCCACCATTTTTAGTAACATTATTTAAACCTACAATACCTGCCATTCCATTATGCTTTAACACAGGAAGAACCCTGTAATCTTCCTCATTTAAAACACCTGCTTCACCTGCAACATAGCCTGCTACCATACCTAAAGTATCACCTACGGAACCTCTTGCCGCATATTGATCATCACTCATGGTAAATACTTCTTTATCTACCAAACCATCCTTATAAAGGTCATTTAAATAGGCTAAAGCATCATAGTACCCTTGCTCAGCGCCTGAAAATACTACTTTTCCATCTTTTTGGAATACATGTGCTTCATTTTCCACTACACCGAAGTTTCCAAAAAAGTTTTCAATACTGGTTCCCCATCCCCATGACTTTTTAAAAGTAAACGGAATCTCATCTTTTTGTCCGTTTCCATTAGGATCTTTATCTCTAAATGCAACTAAAACCTCTTTTAATTCCTCTGTATTCGTCGGCATTTTCAAAGACAATGCATCCAACCATTTCTGATTAATCCAGATTTGAGAATCAATCGTATTATGAATAGACTCATCACCGATAGGTAGGGTACGAATCGTCTCATCCGGTGCCTTAAGAGCATTCGGATAGTCCTCTCTACTTTCAAAGAACTTTGTTACAGCCGGAGCATACTTATCTAAATATTCATCCAAAGCTGCCAATTGTTCAAAATTTCTTGCCATATCAATATCTCCGATAATAGCATCCGGCAAACTGTCTGTACTAAACATGATATTGATTTTTTCATCCCATCCCGACTCCGGAATCTCTACCCATTCGATGTGCACATTTGTAGCTTTCTCCGCTTCTAAAACACATGCTTTTTCTCCTGCAGCTTTTAGAGTGCTTTTTTGAGGAACTGCGATTACAAAAGTTTCTTTTTCTTTTAAAATCGGAAGTCCTTCTGCATTAAAATTTTCTGCTGAAGCTTTTTCCTTTTGTTTAGAATCTTCCTTTTTTTCTTTCGCTTGTCCACCGCATCCGCTTAGCACTGTAGTAGCTGCTACTAACATCGCCACAGCCAATGCACCTTTCTGTTTGTACCATTTCTTTGTCATAAAAAAATCCTCCTTCCAAAAAGTTCATGCTTGTTTTTTGTGTCTGTATCATAGCATTCCTTTTTGAAAGAAGGTATCTTGTATCTTTGAATATTTTATTAAAGTTGTTGATTTTCCTTGTTTTTTCAGGATTTTTGCTTGTATTTTTGGACAAAATTCAAGATTTAGAGATAAGAAGGCTATTCCTCTTTATAGCTTTCTCTATATATACCCGGGGTTACTCCCTCATTTTTTTTGAACATTTCTATAAAAATTGTACTGTTGCTATAGCGAAGCTCTTC
>DATCYL010000281.1:0-2071 GCA_036570305.1 Lachnospiraceae bacterium | reverse complement strand
CAGTTCCCACAGAAAGTTCCATCTCTTTAATCAGCTGTGTTTTTGTATCCAACATCATAAGCAATAGATGTTCTCTTTTTTCATAGCACAAATCTTCCATATAATATTCTGCAATCAACTGCGGATTTGAAAAGTTCAACTTTTCTTTGGCATTCGCTTTTGCTATTCTTTTGGAAAGTTCACCAATACACAAAATTTGTATTGCCTTTACCTTGCCTATTCCCCGTATTTTCATCAGTTCCGGCAAGGTAAAACTGTATAAATCACTTAAATTATTTCCACCCAGATTTAAAATTCTTTGGGCAAGTAAAACTGACGATTCTCCCAAAGTTCCTGTTCTTAATATAACTCCTAAAAGCTCTGCATCTGAAAGGCTTTCACACCCACCGGACAAACATTTTTCATAGGGTCTTTGAGCCGGCGGTATATCTTTGATACCTGTACGATTTTGCATATTCCTCCCACCATTCTCTTCTACGGTTGTGACATAAATATGCAAAATAATAGTATCACAAAAGGCTAGGAAAGTACACTGCCCGAAGATATTTTTAAAACAATTGCCTCTGCCACCTTTAAGCCGTCCATGGCCGCCGAGGTGATTCCTCCCGCATATCCGGCACCCTCTCCGCATGGATACAAGCCGCTAATATTTGACTGCATACTTTCATCCCTAAGAATACGTACAGGAGAAGAGGTTCTTGATTCGACTCCCGAAAAAATAGCATCCTTTCTTGAAAATCCTTTGATTTTTTTCTCAAAAGCCGACATAGCTTCCATAAGCGACTGGTTTAATTCTCCCGGCAATAGCTCCCGCAAATTTGCAAACTGATAGTCACCTTTAATACAAGGTAAAAAATCTCCAAAAGACCTGCTCTCCCTATTTTCTATAAAATCTCCCAAACATTGCAGAGGAATTTTTCCTCCCCCCAGCAAAAAGGCTTTTTCTTCTAAGCATCTTTGAAAATTCATTCCCCACAATACTTTTGGAGTTTCCTTATCTTGTGCCAGCTTAAAATCTTCATCTCCCACAGAAACAATAATAGCTGAGTTTGCATTGGCACTGTCTCTTTGGGAATAACTCATACCATTGACTGCCAAACGTCCTTTCTCAGAAGATGCATTTACCACATAACCTCCCGGACACATACAAAAACTGTAAACACCTCTTTGATTACTGCTTTGATGGGTAAGTTTATAAGGAGCCGCCCCCAATTCCTTGGGAAAATTTTCTCCATATTGAGATATATTAATCATATTTTGCGGATGCTCTATACGAAAACCTACTGCAAAAGACTTACTTTCCATCAAGATTCCCTTTTTAGAAAGCCAGTCGAAAGTATCTCTTGCACTGTGACCTATTGCTAAAACCACCGAGGATGCTCTAAATTCTTTCTCACCGTTTACAATAAGACCACATATTTTTTTATCCTTTATTAATAAATCGGTGACTTTGGATTGAAAATAATAGTTCCCCCCATAGGATTCTATTTTTTTTCTGATATTTTTTAAAATTTTGATTAAAATATCCGTTCCAAGGTGAGGTTTACTGTCATAAAGAATATGAGCAGGCGCTCCTGCTTCCACAAGAATTTTTAAAACTTCTCTGTTTCGCCCTTTAGGATCCTTTACCAAGGTATTTAACTTACCGTCGGAAAAAGTTCCTGCGCCACCCTCGCCAAACTGCACATTGGAATTTTCATTTAGAATATTGGTTTTCCAAAAGTCCTCCACATCCTCTTTTCTTTTATCGCAGTCCTCTCCTCTTTCAAGAATAACCGGTCTAAGCCCTGCTTTTGCTAAATAATAAGCACAAAACAACCCTGCCGGACCGCTCCCTACCACAAGCGGTCTCTCCACTTCTATTTCTTCTCTTACTTGATAATAAATAAAATCGTCTCTTTGAAAAGCCTGAATATCCTTATTTTTTATTTTCTTTAATATAGTTTTCTCATTCTTACAAGTAAGAATAATCTGGTAGACATACTGTAAGTCTTCCTTTTTTCTGGCATCTATGGATTTTTTTGCCACCTCATATATGAATTTTTCTTCCTTGTTCAGATGCAATAATTTT
>DATCYL010000280.1:0-8372 GCA_036570305.1 Lachnospiraceae bacterium | reverse complement strand
AGGGAAGCATTTCTATTTTTTATGAAAAAGATAGACATTGTTTGACTATTAAGGATACGGGGATAGGTATTGCCAAGTGGGATTTGCCTAAGATTTTTAACAGAGGTTATTCGGGATTTAATGGTTCTTTAAATGAAAAGTCTTCGGGAATCGGACTTTTTTTGGCAAAGAAAATAGCCGATCGCTTACATTATAAGTTGGAAGTAGAGTCTGTACTGGGTCAGGGAACTTCTTTTAGAATTTGTATTTCAGATGAAAATTAAGTGGCTTTTGGGGTCTTTCCTTACAATTTTGTAAGAAAAGGCCCCTTTTTGTTAGATTAAATAAAGGCTAAAAGAGAAAAATTATGTCATACTGGGCATGTAAAAAACAAAAGGAGGTTTGATTATGGCATTTTTAGAAGTAAGTCATGTAAAGAAAATATACGGTGAAAAGGGTAGAACACAAACAGAGGCTTTAAAAGAAGTGGATTTTTCTGTGGAAAAGGGAGAATTTATAGCAATTATGGGAGAATCGGGTTCTGGAAAAACGACTCTTTTAAATATTTTGGCAACCTTGGATAGACCCAGTAAGGGGCAAGTGATGCTTGAGGGGAGGGATATCTCTCAAATTAAAGATAAGGAAGTGGCTGCTTTTAGACGAAACGAGTTGGGGTTTGTTTTTCAGGACTTTCATCTTTTAGAATCGTTTAGTAATAGAGATAATATTTATCTGCCTTTGGTTTTATCGGGAAAGAGCGAGGAGACTATGAAAAAGAAGGTAGAAAGTCTTGCCGGGATTTTAGGCATTGAAGAATTTTTAGACAGGTATCCTTTTGAAATCAGCGGGGGTCAAAAACAAAGAATTGCCTTTGCCAGAGCCCTTATGAATGAACCTAGACTATTGTTGGCAGATGAGCCGACGGGAGCTTTGGATTCCAAATCGGCAAAAAATATTATGGAGCTTATGGAAAGGATACACAAAGAGGGACAGACAATTTTTATGGTAACTCATTCCGTAAAAAGTGCCGCTTTTGCATCACGAGTTTTATTTATTAAAGATGGCATTGTTTACCATGAAATTTATAAGGGAGATTGCAGCAGGTCGGAGTTTGCAGAGAAAATACATGAAACCTTGGTATTTTTAGAGGAGAAAGGGGAACTTTCATGAGTGGAAAAATGGCATTTTCTATAGCAAAAAAGAATCTGTGGGCAAACCGTTTAATCGTAGTTCCATTTCTTTTATCGTCAGGATTTATGTCTATTCTGTATTACATTTTAGTTTCTTTACTTCAAAACAGATATGTACAGACACGACATATTTCTTTACCCATTTTGATGACATTTGCGGTTATTATTGTAGGGGTTTTTACCTTTATATTTATTAATTATGCAAATCAGTTTTTAATGAAAAGAAGAAAAAAGGAGTTGGCACTCTATACAATTTTGGGGTTGGAAAAAAAGCATATAGCAAAAATTCTTGCCTTTGAAACTTTTATTATTTATCTATTTATTCTTTTCGGGGCTATCATCGGAGGACATATTTTTGGAAAATTAAGCTTTTGGTCTTTAAATAGGTTAATTGGGGGAGAAAGGATTCCCTTGATGGAATATCCGATTTCTGCAAAAACTATTTTTATTGTGGGGATATTTTTAAGTTTACTTTTTTTGGAAATTTTTATGGTTAATATTGGCAAGGTAAATGTGGTAAGACCCAAAATGCTTTTGGATTCACAAAAGAAAGGGGAGGCGGAACCTAAAAGCCGTCGTATCTTTACTTTTATGGGACTACTTTTGTTGGGGGCAGGTTATTATATTGCCATGACGGAAGAAGGAACCCTAAAAAGTCTGGCTATGTTTTTTGTGGCAGCACTTTTAGTTATGTTTGCAACCTATATTTTATTTATCAGTGCGAGCATTATTGTTTTAAAATTATTAAAAAAGAATAAAAAATATTATTACAAAGCTAAAAATTTCCTATCGGTTTCCGGTATGCTATACCGTATGAAATCAAATGGTGTGGGACTTGCCGGTATTTGTGTTTTATCAACAGGGATTATTTTAACTTTGGCAGTAACTTTTAGTATTTTCCAAAATATGGAAGCTATGGTTGATAGCGTGATTAATAAAGAATACTCTATGACCTTAGAAATTCCTAAAGAGGATATGGAAAATAAGGAAAAAAGAGATGATTTTTTGGACAGGTGGACGGACTATATTCAGACTTCTGTGCCGGGGGGAGAAATTGAAAATTTATCTAAGGAAGTATCCAGCCAACAGATGGTAAGGAAAGAAAAAAATGAGATAAAAGCTATAACTCAGGATGAGGGGGGAAGTCTTGCTTATGTAATTATAAAGAGTCTGGATACCTATAATGAAAATGCAAAGACAAAAGAGAGTCTACAGCCGGATCAGATACTGCTTTGTGCCAGCAATCAAAAAGATAATAATGAAACTGCTCTGGTGATGGGGGGGAAAACATGGAAGCCAAAAGTAGTTGAATCTATTTTACCTGCCAATATTGCCGTAGATACCTATTTGCTGGTATTACCAAGTCAGGAGGATGTAGAGTATCTAAGCAAGGCTTTGTCAATGGACGATAAAGCTTTTTATACAGTACGTTGGCAATGGGACGCAAAAGGAGAAGGTGAAGGGTATTTAGAGACCTTAAGAAAGGATGTTTTAGGTAAAGTAAGCAAAGACAGTTTGGATTTGGAAAGTAAGGACTCTTATAGAAAGAGTGTTTATGAAATTAACGGTGGATTTTTATTTTTAGGTGTGATTATAGGATTATTATTTTTGGTAGGTACCGTGCTGATTACTTACTATAAACAAATATCGGAAGCTTATGAGGATCGCAGGCAATATCAGATTATGAAAGAAATAGGGCTTCCCGACACTTTGATTAAAAAGGCAACAAGAAGCCAGATTTTGTGGCTCTTCTTTTTACCGGTAGCTGTGGCTGCTGTACATGCACTTGTAGCAAGTCGTGTGGTTAGCCATTTCCTTAGACTGTTCGGGATTTTTGAATTGAAAGAATTTTTATATCCGCTTATGGGAGTTCTTATCTGTTTCATTTTGGTTTACGGGATGGTATTTATCATTACTTCAAAAATCTACTATAAATTAGTAAAATAAGAAAATAAAAAGTTGCCCGAGATGAGAAAACAAAATCTCTTTCCGGGTAACTTTTTATTTTCATGATAAGCCAGCAAAATTAGAAAAATATAAGATATATAAACATTTTAAGCATCTGCTATTGAGGTTTATTTTTTAAAATTTTAAAAGTTGTTAGGAGAAAAGAGATTTGTCAATAGGAAAAAGGAGAAAAATATATTTTTGTGAAAAATGGGGAAAATAACAAAATATAGAAAAGGTGATTGACTAGGATACAATATGTAGTAGAATAAAGGGAGCATATAATTTGGATATAAATAGGTGGGTGAGAAAATGAAAGTTATTAAGCGCAGTGGTGCAGAAGATAATTTTGACGTAAAGAAAATAGAAGAAGCAATCCGAAAGGCAAATGCAAGTGTGCCGGAGTCGGAGCGAATGAACGATATGACAATACATTTGATTGTTCTTTCCGTGGTGGAAGAGTGTAAGATGCGTTCTCATTCACCGGGAGTGGAAGATATTCAGGATATGGTAGAGAAATACATTATGGAAAAAAATGCGTTTAGCGTGGCAAGGAACTATATTACCTATCGTTATAGACATGCCATGTTAAGAAAGGCAAATTCCACAGATGAACAAATTTTGAGTCTTCTAGAGTGCAATAATGAAGAGGCAAAACAGGAAAATTCCAATAAAAATCCTGTGGTAAACAGTGTGCAAAGGGATTATATGGCAGGGGAAGTCAGTAAAGATATCACAAAGAGGTTTCTTTTGCCTGCTCATATTGTAGAAGCTCATGAGCAGGGGATTTTGCATTTTCACGATTCTGACTACTTTGCTCAACATATGCATAATTGCTGTTTGGTCAATCTTGAAGATATGCTGACTAATGGGACTGTGATTAGCGAAACGATGATTGAGCCGCCGAAAAGCTTTTCTACCGCTTGTAATATCGCAACACAGGCAATTGCCCAAATTGCAAGTTCTCAGTATGGGGGACAGAGTATTTCTCTTTCGCATTTGGCACCTTTTGTGGAGGTGAGCAGAAAGAAATTCAAAAAAGAGATGAAAGAGCGTGTAGAAAAAGTCGGTATTTCCATGAGTGAAGACCAAATTAATGCCCTGGTAGAAGCAAGGGTACATGATGAGATTAAGCAGGGGGTACAGATTATCCAATATCAGGTAACTACCTTGATGACTACCAATGGACAGGCTCCTTTTGTCACGGTTTTTATGTATCTTAATGAGGTTCAGGATGTACAGACAAAGGCAGATTTGGCATTGATTATAGAAGAGACCCTACGACAGAGAATTCGAGGGGTAAAAAATGAAAAGGGGATTTATATCACCCCGGCATTTCCGAAGCTGATTTATGTTTTGGAAGAAGAAAATATAGGGGAGGATAGCCCTTACTTTTATTTGACAAAACTGGCAGCCGAGTGTACAGCAAAGAGGTTGGTACCGGATTATATATCAGAAAAGGTAATGAAAGAATTAAAAGGTAATTATTGCTATCCTTGTATGGGGTGTCGCTCTTTTTTGACGGTTTATCATGATGAAAAGGGTAAGGGAAAATTCTACGGACGCTTTAATCAGGGAGTGGTTACCCTAAATCTGGTAGATGTAGCTTGTTCTTCCGGAAAAGATATGAATAAATTTTGGGAAATTTTGGATGAGAGACTAAAACTTTGTCATGAAGCTCTTATGATTAGGCACAATCGTTTGAAAGGTACAAAGTCGGATGTAGCACCGATTCTTTGGCAAAACGGAGCACTGGCGAGATTAAAGAAAGGTCAGCTTATTGATGACTTGCTTTATAATGGTTACTCTACAATTTCTTTAGGATATGCAGGATTATGTGAGTGTACCCGCTATATGAAAGGTGTATCCCACACGGAAAAAGGGGGTAAGGAGTTTGCACTTAGGCTTATGCAATATTTAAATGATGTCTGCAATCAATGGAAAGAAAAACACAAAATTGATTTTAGCCTTTATGGAACACCCTTGGAATCCACTACTTATAAATTTGCAAAATGCCTGCAAAAGCGTTTTGGTGTGATAGAGGGAGTGACAGATAGAAACTATATTACCAATAGTTATCATGTGCATGTAACAGAAAATATTAATGCCTTCGATAAGCTGAAATTTGAGGCGGAATTTCAGAAATTATCTCCGGGTGGAGCTATCAGCTATGTAGAAGTTCCGGATATGAAAGATAATTTAGAAGCGGTCATTGCTCTTATGCAGTACATCTATGAAAATATTATGTATGCAGAATTAAACACAAAAAGTGATTACTGTATGGAGTGTGGTTACGACGGGGAAATTGAGATTGTCAAAGAGTCGGGGAAATTGATTTGGCAATGCCCCAACTGTGGGAATAAAAATCAGGATACCATGAATGTGGCAAGACGAACCTGCGGTTACATAGGAACACAGTTTTGGAATCAGGGAAGAACACAGGAAATCAAAGAAAGGGTATTACACCTATAATGAACTATTCAGCTATTAAATATTGTGATATTGCAAACGGCACCGGCGTAAGGACGGTGCTGTTTGTATCAGGTTGTAGAAATCGATGCGAGGGATGTTTTCAGCCAAAGACTTGGGATTTTTCTTACGGTTTTGAATTTACCAAGGATGTAGAGGAGAAAATTTTAAAATCCCTAGAGCCATCCTATATAGCGGGACTTACCGTCCTTGGAGGAGAGCCTTTTGAAGAAGAAAATCAAAAGGTGCTTTTGCCATTTTTAAAAAGGGTCAGGTGTGAATTTCCAAAGAAATCCATCTGGGCATATACAGGTTATATTTTTGATAAAGATTTAAAAGTGGGGGGAAGAAAATATACAGAAAACACAAGAGAGCTTCTTTCTTGTTTAGATGTTTTAGTAGACGGACCTTTTGATTTACAGAAAAAAAATCTTATGTTAAAATTTCGGGGTTCAGAAAATCAAAGATTAATAGATGTGAGGGCAAGCCTAAGAGAAAACAGGCTGATTTTGTGGGGGATATAAGAGAGTTTGGTATGGAGAAAAATTTATTAAAACGTTTGAGAGAGGGGCATCAACTATCTGTTAAAGATCAACTACAGTTGATTATCCAGTTGAGCATTCCGGCGATTATGGCACAGATTACTTCTGTGATTATGCAGTATATTGATGCGTCTATGGTGGGACAGCTGGGAGCTAATGATTCGGCAGCAATTGGTTTGGTGGCTACGACAACATGGCTGATATCAGGCCTTACTGCAACCGCCGGAACAGGATTTACTATTCAAGTAGCCCATCGCATTGGAGCCGGCGATGAAAAGGGAGCCAGGGATGTTGTAAAGCACGGTATAGCCTCTATTTTGTTAATTACTTCCCTTCTTTTGGTGGTAGGATTTTTTATTAGTGATTATCTTCCTGTTTGGTTGGGAGGTAATAGGGAAATACAAGAAGGAGCCAGTCAATATTTTCGTATTTTTGTTTTGTTTTTGCCCTTTATGCAAATGGTCTATTCGGCAGGTGGTATGCTTCAATCGAGTGGAGATATGAAAGTCCCAAGCCTTTTAAATATTTTGATGTGCATTTTAGATATTATATTTAACTGGTTTTTGATTTTTCCTTCCAGAGAAATTGTTTTTTTGGGAAAAAGTTTTTGGGTTTTGGGGGCAGGGCTTGGGATTCGCGGAGCGGCGCTGGGTACTGCGATTTCAGAAGTGATTGTTGGTATGATTATGCTGTATTTTCTTTTAGTAAGATCGAAGCCTTTACATTTTAGAAAAGGAGAAAAGACAAAAGTATCTTCAGAAATCATAAAAAAAGCTTTAAAAATTGCAATTCCTATGGGAGTAGAGTCGGTAATCCTAGGTGGTGCTCAAATTATCAGTACAAAGATTGTAGCTCCTTTAGGTACAATTGCAATTGCAGCAAATTCTTTTGCAATCACGGCAGAGAGTATTTGCTTTATGCCCGGTTATGGGATAGCAACAGCAACAACAACAATTGTGGGGCAAAGTATCGGTGCCAAGAGAAAAAAAACAGCAAAAAAATTGGGATGGTTTAGTCTTTGCTTTGGTATGGCGGTAATGTTGTTTACAGGAAGTATCATGTATATTTTTGCACCGGAGATGATTGGGCTTTTGACACCGGATGAAAAAGTTAGGCAGTTGGGAGTTTTAGTTCTTAGAATAGAAAGTTTTGCTGAGCCACTATTTGGTGCGGCTGTGGTAGGTGCAGGAATTTTTAGAGGTACCGGAAAAACTATTATCCCTACAATTGTAAATTTTTCCAGTATGTGGCTAGTACGTTTGCCTTTAGCCTTTTTCTTGTCAAAAACGATGGGATTGCAAGGGGTTTGGCTGGCAATGTGTTTGGATTTAAGCATGCGCGGATGTGCATTTTTATTTTTACTTTGGAAGAAAAAATTATAGGAATCTTATTTGACAAAAATAGTAAAGTTATGATAACCTAACAAAGGTTAGTGAATATGTGAAGTATATAAAGATAAAAGGGGTGGGAAAATATAATTTTGCCGCCTTTTCTTTATTTTAGAAAAAATAAAAGAAAGGATATTATTTATGAAAAGAAAATGGATATATGGACTATGCATCCTAAGCCTTGCCTTACTTTCTGCCTGCCACACCAAGCAAGATGATACAAAAGATAAAAAGGCAAAAGATAGTAGACCAAAGGTACAGACAGAGTCGGTAAATAGTGATAAGGAACCTGTGACAAGAGAGATTTTTGCCATGGACACTTACATGACCCTTACAGCTTATGGAGAAAATGCCATGGTAGGTCTTGATGCAGCAGAAAAGGAAATTAAGTGGTTGGATGAGAACTTATCTACAGGTATTGAAAGTAGTGAAATTGCAAAAGTAAATGCAAACCATGGGGGAAAAGTTGGAGAAGTCGCTTCGTATTTGATTCAACGGTCCTTGGAACTTCATAAAAGTACCGATGGAGTTTTCGATATATCTATTTATCCGGTCATGAAATTATGGGGATTTGCCGGCGGAGATTTTAAGGTTCCTGAGGAAAATACCCTGGCAGAAACCTTAAAATTAGTGGATGCTAAAAAAGTGCTTTTAGATAGTGAAAACGGAATGGTTTCTTTCGATATGGAGGGTATGGAAATAGATCTTGGAGCTATTGCAAAAGGCTACACATCCAAGAGAGTAATGGAAGTGTTAAAAGAAAATGGTGTAGAGAGTGCCATTGTTAACTTAGGTGGAAATGTTCAGGTTTTGGGAAGTAAAGTAGATAAGAGTGCATGGAGAGTAGCTATACAAGA
>DATCYL010000279.1:0-22836 GCA_036570305.1 Lachnospiraceae bacterium | reverse complement strand
TATGGTAAATTATTTTTACATTTATAAAAGCAATGCTACTCATGAGAAAAAGAATTTTTCATTTTCTCCAATAAACAGTAATCAAATAAAGGAGTGTATGCAAATGCAAACAAAAGAAACCTGTCAAATAAGCCATTCCATGGCCAATACCTTTGCAGAAATTTTACGTGAAGAACTTGTTCCCGCCATGGGATGCACCGAACCTATAGCCCTTGCCTACTGTAGTGCCAAGGCAAGAGATGTTTTAGGACATATTCCCGACCGACTTCATATTTTGGTCAGCGGAAATATCCTAAAAAATGTAAAGAGTGTTATCGTACCCAATACCAACGGATTAAAAGGAATTTCTGCCGCTGCTGCCGCCGGAATTATCGCCGGTCAGTCTGATAAAATTTTAGAAGTAATTGCCGATGTCTCTGAGGAAGAGAAAAAAAATATGGTGCTTTATCTGGAAAAAACACCAATTACTGTCGCTCCTTTAGAATCCGAATATCTTTTAGATATGATTGTAGAGGCTTATTACCAAAATGATTGTGCCAAGGTCAGAATCGCTGACTACCACACCAATATTATTTCTATAGAAAAAAATGAGGAAGTTTTATTTACAGCCGCTACCAGCGAAAATAAAGATACAGATCTTGTAGCGAATAAAGGTCTTTTAAATATTGAGCGAATCGTTGCCTTTGCTGATATGGCAGATTTAGATACTTTACATGATGTTTTAGATTTACAAATCAGTTACAATACTGCTATTGCCAAAGAGGGACTGGAAAATAATTATGGTGCCAATATTGGCTCCACACTCTTAAAAATTTATGGAAATGATATAAAGGTAAGAGCCAAAGCTTTAGCCGCAGCAGGCTCCGATGCCAGAATGAGTGGTTGTGAACTTCCCGTAATCATCAACTCAGGAAGTGGCAATCAAGGCATGACTGCCTCTTTACCTGTCATTGCTTTTGCCGAGGAATTAGGTGTAAGTAAAGATATGCTTTATCGTGCACTTATTGTTTCTAATTTGACTGCCATTCATCTAAAAACGGGTATTGGACGTCTATCCGCTTATTGCGGTGCCATCAGTGCAGGTTGCGGTGCCGGTGCCGGTGTTGCTTATTTACACGGTGGAAAGTTTAAAGAAATTGCTCATACTGTTGTAAATGCTTTGGGAATTGCTTCCGGAGTTGTCTGTGACGGTGCCAAATCCTCCTGTGCCGCTAAAATCGCTTTGGCTGTAGATGCCGGTATTTTGGGCTACTTTATGTATACAGAAGGAAAACAATTTTTAGGTGGTGACGGCCTTATCTCTAAAGGTGTAGAAAATACAATCAGAAACATTAACCGGCTTGGAAAAGAAGGTATGCGAGAAACAGATAAGGAAATCATTCGTATCATGTGTGATTATTAAAAATAAGTTTTATCAAATCAATAAAAAGGTAGGAAACCTAGTAAGGTTCCCTACCTTTTTATTGATAGAAGAAAATTTTACACTTTTTCTCTTCCTTTACTGCTTTTTTCAACACTAAAAATCATATTACTTTTGAAAATATATACATTTACTTAAAAACAAAAGTACACTTATTTGTTTTCTTTTACTTCCGCATTTTTTACAATAAATGCTAAAACTCTGCGCAACTGAACAGTTTGCTGAATCTCTGTTTCTGATGCCATCTGCAAAAGCGCTTCATAGTTTTCCACGCCTGCCATCTTTATTACTTCATCTAAAGCTACCTTATAATCCTCATCCTCTGTACCAAATCCCTCTTTTTCAACAATGGCTCTTAAAACCAATTTTTGATAAGCAAGATTTCTTCCATATGTTTCAGCCTCTTTATTTAGAGCTTCTTCGCTGCTTCCCATAGATGCCAAATAGGTAGCCAAATCCTGTCCCATATAGGAAGCGTAAGTCTCATACTGTTTTCTGTAGGTAGCTACACCTTCATCAATATCTGCTCTTTGGAACAAAAGCGGAGTAGATCCTTCTACGACTTTTTGCCAAGCACTGCTCTCTAAGGATGCCTGTGCTGTTTCCTGATTTGCCGCCTCTCTCTCTTTTTTAATATTTTCTTTATATTCCTTGACAGATTTATATTCTGTATTTTCCTTTACCCACTGATCACTTACCTTACTTTCCGCTCTTTTAATAGCGTTTAATTTCACGGTAAAAACTGCTTCTTTACCTGCTAAATCAGCACTGCCGTAATCCTTGGGGAAAGTCACCTTAATATCCTTGCTGTCTCCTACCTTCATTCCGATTACTCCGTCTTCAAAGCCGGGAATAAACTGACCGGAACCAATGGTCAAATCTGTGCCTTGTGCAGTTCCTCCGTCGAAAGCAACTCCGTCAATTTTTCCCTCGTAATCAATATTGGTAATGTCTCCTTTTTTGACAAGTTCACCCTTTTTTACTTCTTTTGCAGTCTCAGACAATTTGGTCTTTATCTCCGCTTCTACCTCTTCATCTGTCACTTTGCCAATGGTCTTTGTCAGCTTAATACCTTTATAGTCACCCAGAGTAATAAATTTATCCAGCCCCAATTCCTCAACGGTCTTATCACTAATCTCTACGCCTGCAACTTTTTCTGTGATATCTGCCCCAGCCTGCTCTGCCTCCTTAGGAGAAGTCTCTTCTTCCTGTTTTACAGTCTCCTCTGTCTTTTGGCTTGCCTTTTGCTTAGTATCTTCTGTTTTTTTGTTTTCCTTTGACTGACAACCTATCATGACTACAGATAAGCACAACAAAGCTAAGATTTGTATTCTTTTTTTCATTCATAACTCCTTTATTGCAAAATGCCATGGCAAATTTGCAACTTTCTTTATTATTTAATCTTTAACGTTTATACCATATTTTCACTAAAAATAAAAGGACTTCACTAAATCTTCACACTTTTACTCTTTAGGACAAGGTTACCGGCTGCGGACGATTTACCTTATCAAAAACATCATCCACATGGAATAAATCTTCTAAATTTCCATCCTTAGTCATACTTTTATACATAAGATAGCCATCCAGATTTCTTCTTCCCTGTCTTACATAGCCGTCTCGAATCTGTATCCAATATTTTGATGAATCTACATTACAATAAAAATTAAAACCCTTACTCTTAAAATAAGCATATTTGGGATTATCCATAGTATAATCATGCCAGCTTCCCAAATCTTCTCCATGGGCAAAAATAATGGTATCCACTTTGCCTACAATCGGCACTACTGTATTAAACCATTTATCTGTATCTGTCTCTAGTGTAGATAATTCACTGCTCCCCACTCGAAGATGCCCCCAAGTATGGCTTGCAAATTCCCAACCGGTTTTCTTGATTGCTTCGGCTACCTTGGTTGCTTCCTCCACATCCTTATTCCAATCAAAGTCCGGATGAGCATCCAACCACGCCTTTTGATCCGCCTGCAAATTTGTCCTGTCTCTATAAGCAATATCTGTGCGGTATCCCAAGACCCCATTGTAGCCGGTAAGAGCAATCAATCCCCTAGCTCCCTTATAGGCAGCATCCGGGTGAGCATCTAAAAAAGTATTTAGAGCCGGTACCACATCATAATCTCCTACAGAAACACTACCATCATTTTCTATATATTCACATTTTGGAAGACCATTTTCATCCACAATCAACTTAGAAGCAGTTCCGTGTCCGTCATAACTATGGTAATAACTTAAATCATCGACAGATAAAACATAAGCCTTTTTCCCCGGTGGCAACATAATTTTATTTTCGGTAAAATGTACTGTTCCGTCCGCATCTGTGGTTTGGTTGACTAAATCCCTAAGCCTTACTAACACATAGCCATTTTCATACATTTTTTGCGTAATTTTATTGAACTCATCCAAAGTTGTCATCCACGCATTAAAACCCTTGGAATTTTCCCCCACAAAACCTTTCGTCGCATCTACCACCAATGTATGATAAAAAACATGGGTCACTTCATCAAGATTTACCTCCACAAGGCTCGACTTTGCCGCCGCATACTTTGCCACAGCCCCAACCATATCCGGATCTTCCTCGTAGTTTTCCACCCCTTGAATCAGAGCAATCGCCCCATCATAATCATAGCCGGCAGCTAGGGCGTCCGCCTCCACAATCAGCTTTTCTCTTCTCTTAAATTCCTCTTCTTCTTTTAGAATTTCCGCCTCTTTTTGCGCTTTAAGTCTTGCTTTGGTATCCCTATTTTTTTTAATCAGTCCAATCGTCACCAGCAGTATTGCACTAATAATTAAAATGAAAATCCCTGCCAAGACCCCCGTACGAATCATAAGAGCTCTTCTTTTTCTTCTCTGCCTCTCGATACGTCTTCTCTTTTCAATCCTTCTTTTTCTTTCTTCTCTACTTAACTCTTCCTGTCTATCATTCATATTCCTATCTCCACGTTCGAAATCTATCTTTTATCCCTTAAAACAAGCTCTCTGCTTGAGAAAATATATACTGCTTGAGTATAACAGTTTCTCCTAAACTTATCTACCATTTCCTTGGAATTTCATTGCTTTTTAACTAGACAAAATTTTGCTCGGCTCGTCACCACAACAAAAAATATCTTCATGAATTCATCCTAGAATAGACATTAATTCATGAAGATATCCTCTGCTTTTTCTTATCTTCTCAAACCTTTAAACCTTTCATTATATACTTTGTCCGGCGATTAAATGCTTTGCCAAGTCATAATCACACGGTTTTACATAAAACTTATATTCTATTTGCTCCTTTAAACCGACCATTCCTATACGACTTCTTGCTGTACCCAAAACACTGCTCGTCAAACGATTTAGAGTTTTTATCTTATACTCTATTAAATTATCTTTTAATATTTGCTCTACCTCTTGCTTTTTATCAGAGGAATAAGTAATCATTAATTCTTTTTTTATAATCATAATATTTACCATGAAGGAATTGCCACATTATCATACACATGATTAGACAATTCTGATGTCCAAGAACCTGCATTTCTTCTAAGTGTTATAGTATATCTTGCACCCATAATTGCACCGGATGATACATCAATACTTGGCCAAGAACTAGGAGTGCTAAAACTCCAAGACGAACTTGATGGATTTTTATTAGTTACAAAAGACTGTCCTATATTCCCTTGTCCTATTACAAGTGATTGAGAAACTAAAGTGACCGAGTTATCTTTTGGGGTATACCCCCTCTCTAGAGAAAACCCCTAATGATTTAAGAAGACTGTCTACTGTTAACTACAGTATTTCAAAAGAATCCTTTTATATCAAGTCTTTAAAACTATGATAGGGTATAGTATAATATTATAGGTTATTGAGAAAATAGCCTACCGGATTATGTGTTTTGCATGGAACTAGCTTATGCCTTTTCCATGGAATTTCATTGCCTTTTATACAAAAAAATGCTACAATTATTTGCACGCAAAATTCTGTATGCAATTTCATTATTAGGAGGTTTTTATGGTTGCCAAAATATTACTTGTAATACTGGTGCTTTTGGTCATTCTTTTAGCAGTTCTTTATTTTCTCGGAAAACGTATGCAAAAGAAGCAGGATGCGCAACAAGCACAGATTGAAGCCGCAAAACAGACGGTTTCTATGCTGGTTATTGATAAAAAGAGGTTACCCCTTAAGTCTTCCGGTCTTCCACAGATAGTGATTGACCAGACACCCAAACTTCTTCGTCGCTCCAAAATGCCGATTGTCAAAGCAAAAATCGGACCCAGAATTATGACTTTAGTTGCCGATGAGAGAATTTTTGAACAGATTCCCGTGAAAAAAGAAGTAAAGGCTACCGTAAGCGGTATTTATATTACAGATGTTCGCGGTATTCGCGGACCGATTGAAACTGTCGCTCCTAAAAGAGGCTTTTTTAGTCGACTTCGCATAAAACTTGCAAGCATGGGACGCAAATAAAAAGGTCTACTTACAGGGAAACCTGTAAGTAGACCTTTTTAAATATGAACACCCAGTTTCTTTGAAGAAGCCTCCACACAGATTTTACACTCTGCCATATATTGTCCGCCACTTACCAATTCATATTCCAAATCCACGGTCAAATTCTCCTCCCCAAAGGAAATATTCACTTTTTTTGTCTCAATCCCTAATTCCATACTTCCATAAGGAGTTGTATACTCTGTCTTACAGTGTTTTTTCTCCTCAAAAATCATCCTTGAGTTTAGCAAACCTTTTTTATGAATCTCCACTTTATCTTGCCAAATAACAATCCTATTCTTTACTTTTCCTAAAAAACCTTCCATGACCTCTTCATACAAAAGGTAATGCTTTCCATTTTTCAAAAAATACTGTCCGCTCACTAAAATTTCTGTGCAATCTGACTCTTGTCCCGGATAAGACTGACTGCCTTTGATTTTAATAATTATTTCTTTTGTCATCATCTCTTTAATACTCTTCAATATTAATCTGCTTTGTCATAGTCACATCATAAGGTAGAATGGAATTGGCAAATTGAGTAAACTTTTCAGCCAAATCACTGACAAAAAAGCGATAGGGAAATTCTTTGGCATCCTTACCACTGCCTGCCAATCCCCTCTTCTCCAAAAGCTCTTTTAATTCCAAAGCTGTTTCATAGGCAGGGTTTACCAGATTCACCTTATCTCCCACAATTTTTCTAAAGGTAGAACGAAGTAAGGGATAGTGAGTACATCCCAAAATAAGGCTGTCTATTGATTCTTCCAGTAAAGAATCAATATATCGCTTAATTACTTCGGTAGTGATCTGATCTTTTAACCAGCCCTCCTCCACTAATGGACAAAGCAAAGGACACGCCTTTTCTATCACGGTAATCTCAGGGTCTATAGACTGAATAAAATCTCTATAAAGGTGACTTCCTACAGTGGCTTCTGTGCCTATTACACCCACCTTTTTGTTGTGGGTCATCTTGGCAGCCACTTTCGCTCCCGGTTTAATCACTCCCAAAATAGGAATATCCACCTCTTTTTTTACCTCTTCCAATGCCAGAGCACTGGCAGTATTGCAGGCAATTACAATCGCTTTGACCTTTTGTGTCTGTAAAAAATGGATAATCTGTCTGGAATATCGTAAAATCGTATCTTTCGATTTACTTCCGTAAGGCACTCTTGCTGTATCCCCAAAATATACAATTTTCTCTGTCGGAAGATTTCTCATAATCTCTCTGGCAACTGTCAAACCGCCCACACCCGAGTCAAAAACACCAATGGGTGCTTCTTTTAAAGTATTCATTTTGCCCTACCGCCTTTATTTGTTCTCTTTTGCCTTTATATTTTCCATAATAGCCTGCTGCTGATTATCAATATGCAGGCAAACCAATTCCTTAGCCCTATCAAAATCCTGTTCACGTATGGCTCTGCATATAGCATCGTGCTCGCCTACCAGCTTATTTCTGGAATCCTCTTCTTTTAAATATTCGATACGATAGCGAAACATCTGCTCTCTTAAATTATTGACAATCTGGTTCAACCTTCTGTTGTCTGTTGCTGCATAAATAATGTCATGAAAACGCACATCCGCCTCTGCAAGTGCTGTTACATCTCCCACTTCCACAGCCTTTTCAAAATCCCTTGATGCCTTTTCAAGCTCTTCCAAGCTCTCCTTGGTAATGCGCTCACAAGCCATGCGAATGGACAGTTCCTCAAGCCCTCTTCTGACCTCTAAAACATCATTTAAGTCTTTTTCCGTAATCTTTGCCACCTGAGCACCTTTTCTGGGAACCATAACAACCAAGCCTTCCAGCTCTAATTTTCTTATGGCCTCACGAATCGGTGTTCTGCTTACTCCCAATCGATTAGCTAATGTCAGTTCCATTAATCGTTCGCCCGGCTTTAAATTCCCTTTTAAAATTGCTTTTCTAAGAGTTTCAAATACCACATCCCTTAAGGGCAGATATTCATTCATCTCCAGCTCAAAATCACTTTTCATTCCTATCTCCTCGTATTAAAAGGTACTGTTAAAAATACCTGCTTTGCCTTTTCCTCTTTTCTTAAAATCTCTTTTGCTATTTTTGCCAGATTTTCATCCTCAAATATTCCAAAGACTGTTGGACCGCTTCCACTCATCATCGAAACAACAGCACCTAACTCCTTCATCCGCTCTTTTAACTCTCTGATGATTGGATATTTGTTTGCTGTTACCTCTTCTAAAACATTTCCCATGTGAGGAATCAAATTGTGTAGTTGTCTACTATCTAATCCCTCGATTAAAGCATCTATATCAGGATGACTTGTGATACTTTGTGCATCTAAATCCTCATACACTGTCCTTGTAGATACATTAATGGCAGGCTTAGCTACCAAAATATGAGACTTTGGCATGGGCGAAAGAGGGCTTAAGATTTCTCCTATCCCTTCTGCCAAAGCAGTCCCCCTCATAACGCAATAAGGAACATCTGCTCCCAATTTTATTGCCAATCTCATTAAAGCCTGCTTATCCAGACCTAAGCGAAAGATACTATTGATGCCCACCAAGGTAGCTGCTGCATCAGCACTTCCTCCCGCTAATCCTGCGGCTACCGGAATTACCTTTTTTAGCTCTATGTCAAAACCCCCTGAAATTTTATATTCCCTCTTCATCAAAGCTGCTGCCTGATAAATTAAATTATGTTCATCACAAGGAATATATGGCACATTTGTCCTTAAACGTATCTCATTTTCCTCTATTTTTTCTATATAAATCTGATCATACATCCCTATAGTCTGCATCACCATTTTTACCTCATGATAGCCATCTTCTCTCTTGCCGATGACATCAAGACCCAAATTTATTTTTGCGTATGCCCGAAGTCTCATTGCGCCCTCCCTTTGCACTTTGTATACACAGTAGTATACACCAAATAAAGAAAAAAAAGCAAGACTTCTTATTACTTGCATAGCCCATCCGGCTTTTGTATAATATTTTCTATAATCTCAGGTTTCTATCCTGAAATAGAAAAACAAAAGGAGACGCTATGTTACGTTTTATTGCTTTGCTTATTATTCTTATCGGATTTTTAATTCTTTCCACCCCCATCCTGCTGATAGAGTGGATAATAGGGAAATTTTCTCCCCCTATAAAAGCCTACTCTTCTCTTCGTATTGTACAAGCTGTTTTTCGTTTTATGCTCTTTATTTGCGGCATCAAAGTCGAAGTTATCGGCAAAGAAAATATTCCTCAAAATCAGGCTGTCTTATATATTGGTAATCACCGCAGCTATTTCGATATTTTAATTACTTATATCCAATGCCAAAACCTGACCGGCTATATTGCCAAAAAGGAAATGGACAAGGCGCCTCTTTTAAATATCTGGATGCGTTACCTGCATTGTCTTTTTTTAGATAGAAAAAATATCAAAGAAGGATTAAAGGTGATTTTGTCCGCCATAGAAAAAGTAAAATCAGGAATCTCTATTTGTATATTCCCTGAAGGAACTCGCAGTAAAAACGCACGACAAAGTGATCTTTTAGAATTTCATGAGGGTAGTTTTAAGATTGCCCAGCGAGCACAGTGTCCTGTAGTACCTATGGTTTTATCCAATACTTCAGAGATTTTTGAAGATCATTTCCCTCGCATTTGCCCCACACGGGTAAGGTTGGAATATCTTCCGCCAATTGACTTATCAAAGCTTGAGGGTGATGCTAAAAAATTTCCGGGTGCATATTGTCGCAATCTAATCAGTCAGCAATTACAAAAAACAAGCTGACCAACAAATACATAATAAAAATTCTCTAACAATACGAAATGTTTCTGTAATTGACGGTTACATTTCGTATTTTTCATTTCCACTCCATATCATATTCCTCTTTTGAGTATCACAAATTTCATTTTAATCGCCTTGAATATTTGCACAATTTTTTTATTTCATTTTTGTATATAATGTTGGTGTTTCGAAACACCTATTGTTAGATTAACTACACCATGGTACTCTTCTTTAGAAGACTTTACTTGTTTTGTAAGTGTACGCTTTCAGCTTATAGCGGCAGCTACAAATACATTATTTTATAATCAGGAGGATTTTACATGAAGAAAAAATGGTGGCATGAGAAAGTTGCCTATCAAATTTACCCAAAAAGTTTTAAAGATACCAGCGGAAACGGTATTGGAGACCTAAAAGGAATTATTTCTAAATTGGATTATTTAAAAGATTTGGGAGTCGACATTATTTGGCTTTCCCCATGCTATTGCTCTCCACTCGCAGACCAGGGATATGATATTTCTGACTATTACAATATTGACCCTCGTTTTGGAACTATGGAGGATATGGACGAACTTTTAGCAGAAGCTAAAAAAAGAGATATGCATATTTTAATGGACTTAGTTGTCAACCACTGTTCTGACGAACATGAGTGGTTCAAAAAAGCTATGGAAGATTTGGATAGCAAATATGCTTCATATTTTTATATCGAAGAAGGGGTAAACGGTAACCCTCCAAACAATTGGCGTTCTTACTTCGGTGGAAGTGCTTGGGAGGCGATTCCGGGAACAAATAAATATTACCTTCATCTCTTCCATAAAAAACAACCTGATTTAAACTGGGAAAACCCTGAACTTAGAGAAGAAGTTTATACCATGATTAACTGGTGGTTAGAAAAGGGATTGGCAGGTTTTAGAATTGACGCCATCATTAACATCAAAAAGGCTCTTCCATTTACTGACTTTAACTATCCTGCTGATCGTGACGATGGTCTTGTAGCACCCCAACGAATGTTAGAGGATGCTATCAATGTTGGTGGTTTCCTTGGTGAAATGCGTGACCGTACCTTTGCTAAATATGATGCATTTACCGCCGGAGAAGTCTTCAATGAAAAAGAAGAAGAAATTCCTGCATTTATTGGAGATAATGGTTATTTCTCCACTATGTATGATTTCCGCCAGACAGAATTCGGTAAGAGTTCTAAGGGATGGTATGACTGTTCTTTAGTCAGCCCTGACGATTACAGAGATTGTTGCTTTGAAACACAAAAAGTAATGAAAGATATTGCCTACATCTCTACAATTATCGAAAATCATGATGAACCCCGTGGAGTCAGTCACTATATACCACAGGGAGAGTTAAGCGATACCAGCAAAAAGTTTTTGGCTACTATGCAGTTTATGATGCGCGGACTTCCCTTTATCTATCAGGGACAGGAAATTGGAATGGAAAATGTAAACTTTACTTCCATTGACGAAATCGATGATATTTCCACCCTGGACCAGTATCAGGTAGCTTTGGAGGCAGGTCTTGAAAGCGAAGAAGCTTTTAATATTGTAAAACATTTTAGTCGCGACAATGCCCGCACTCCATTCCAGTGGGATGATAGCGAAAATGCCGGATTTACTACAGGAAATCCATGGTTAAAGGTAAATCCTAACTATAAGGAAATTAATGCCGAATCACAAATTCATGATGAAGAGTCCGTTTTTTCTTACTATAAAAAATTAATTGCATTAAGAAAAGATGAGGACTATAAAGACGTTGTTGTCTACGGTATGGTAGAGCCTTACCTAAATGACCAATCTAAGGTTATGGCATTTTACCGAAGAGGCGAAGATAAGACACTTTTAGTAATCGGAAACTTCCAATTAGAAAAACGCAGTCTTCCTCTTCCTTCACCTTGCAAAAAGGTTCTTTTATCTAACTGTAAGGATGTCGTATTTGAAAATGAAAACACTATAAGTCTTGAAGGTTATCAGGTTGTTATTATGGAAATCTAATCTATTTATAATAACCCCTTTATAAAGTCAAAAGAGGTTATCCTACTAATAATTAGCAGGATAACCTCTTTTATATACATTTTTATTTTATAGCTCCGTCTACCATACCTTGAATAATCTGTTTTTGTGCCACCAAGAACAAAATTACGATAGGTATCATAGCAAGAAATGCTGCTGTCAAAATCAAATCCCACTGTTTTACGTAAGAACCGACAAAACTGCTTACAGCAATTGGAAGTGTTTTGATTTTACCATTTAATCCTAACATGATGGATGGAAGAAGATAATCGTTCCAAATCCACAAACCGTTCAAAATCAATACCGTCATCTGCACCGGTTTTAAAAGCGGAAAAATCACTCTAAAGAAAGTGCCTTCCGGGCTACATCCATCAATCCAAGCTGCCTCTTCCAACTCATAAGGAATTCCTTTAATAAATCCATGTAAGATAAAGATAGACATAGATCCACCAAAACCTAAATAGGCAAAAACAATTCCCTTATAACTGGATAACATCTGAATACCGGTAAAACTACCAATATTTTTAAACACAGTCAAAATAGGAAGCATAACTACCTGGAAGGGAATAACCATAGCTGCCACAAAAAGCATGAAAATCAGGTTAGACCACTTAGTTCTGTGATTACGACTTAAAACCCAAGCTGCCATACAAGAAAATACTGTAAGCAATGCCAGAGAAACTACAGTAATAAATAAAGAACTTCCAAAAGAAGACCAATAGCTGAAGTTACTGGTATTGATAATATTTTTCATGTTAATTAACATTTGTCCCCAATTTGTCGGAAACTTAATAGGACTAATAACGATGTCTGCACTTGTTTTTGCTGAGTTAATAACAACCAATACAAAAGGAGATAAGACTAATAGGGCAAGAATACCACCAATAATAGTTCCGAGTATACTACGATTTCTTTGTGCTCTCATTATAACTCTACCTCCTTCTTCTTACTGATAGTAACCTGAGTCAGAGAAACGATTGCCAAAATTACAAAGAATACCACTGCCTTCGTCTGACCTAACGCATAGTTATTCTTACGAATTGCTGTGTTATAAATATTTAAAGCCAAAAACTCCGTTGCCTGAATGATTTTTGCTCCCATAATTCTACTTGGAGCTCCATTCGTAATCGCAAGGTTTAAGTCAAACTGCTTAAATGAATTTACTAAAGTTAAGAAAATACAAACTGTAAATGTATTTGCAATCATTGGCATCTTGATTCTAAAGAGTGTTGTCAACTGATTAGCACCATCTACTCCTGATGCTTCCAATACATCTCTTGGGACACTCTGTAATCCGGTTACATAAATCATCATAATATAACCGGCATACTGCCATGTACTTACAATTAAAATTGCCACTAATGCCAGATTAGCATCCGTAAGCATTGATGCAGAACCTGCAACTACAACCGTAAATACCTTATTAAAAATAAACTGCCAAACATAACCAAGAACCAATCCTCCGATTAAGTTCGGTAAAAAATATGCCGCACGGTAGAAATTACGCCCTTTGATTTTAGAGGTACATAAAAGCGCCAGGCAAAAACTAACAATATTTACCATAACAATATTAATGACTGTAAAAATCAAGGTAATCAGGAAAGAATACGTAAAATCCATTTGCTTAAACATGGTAATATAATTTCCCAATCCTATAAATTTATTTACTTCCACTCCATTCCAATCAGTAAAGGAGTAAATAATACCCAAAATAAAAGGAATTAATACTGTCACACAAAAGGCAAAAACCATAGGAAATAAAAAGACAAAATGCACTACTTTTCTATGATGTTTGTTTGGATATTTAAACACTCCCAGCAATAAAAGCAGGCATCCTGCAATCAATAAATACCCTCTAGCCTCTCCTTTAACACCGCTAAAGTCCAGTATCAAAGCTATTACCGCAAGAACCAAACCCACAATTCCTATGGCAATAGAAAACAATTTTCTTTTTGTCTGATCCATAAGGACATCTCCCTTCCTTTTTTAAAATAAGGGCAGCTATTTAGCCGCCCTTTACACTTGCTATTTTTCTATTATTTATTTGTTTGCAACATAATCTGCAACTGTTGTCTGCATCATCTCTACAAACTGATCTCTATTAATATCACCCTTTGCATAAGACTCAAATACTAAACCGATTGCGTTTTGTGCAATACCCTCCGGCATGTTTGACCAAGCCCAAGAAGATGTATTTCCTGCATCAACATAAGTCTTTAAGCTAACTGCAAGCGGAGTTTCCGGTTCAACTTTAGAGCTCTTGTATGGTGAAATCATACCTGCATCTTTTACAAGTGCAGTCTGTCCTGCTTCTGATGTTGCTAAGTAGTCAAGGAACTTTTTACAAGCGTCTACCTTATCTCCATCTTTATATACACACCACCATGATGGGCAATCTGCTAAAACGCTCTTCATGTCTGCTTTTGTAAATGCTAATGGAGCAATTCCGCACTTAAAGCTTACTTTGTACTCCGGAAGGGATGGATCAATCCAGTTACCCTGTGTAATAAATGCTGTTTTTCCCTGTGCCCAAAGAGCTAACTGATCATCATAAGTTCCTGAAATAAGAACCTGAGGATCTGCATATTTAAATAATAATCCTGTAAAATCTGCAAACTCGCCTAAACGATCTTTGTCAAGTTCACCTTTCATAGCTTTATCAAATAAGCTGTTATCATCTCTTTTTAAACCGCCTGAATAGTAATATCCGAAAATGTGGTTACCTGTTGACCAGTACATCTGTCCACCTTCAGCTGCTACAGAAGCTACTGCAGTGAGTCCTAATTCATCTTTCATTCCGTCAATTTTTTCGAATGCAGCTTTAAAAGCATCATAATTTGTAAGACTTGCAGGATCTACACCCGCTTTTTCCAAAACGTCTGCGTTATAAGTAATACCATATCCTTCTACTGCATATGGGAATCCAACAATAGTACCGTCTTTGTCATCTTTATAAGCAAAATCTGTGTCTTTTGCAAATGCACAATCACTAAGATCTGCACACTTACCTACCCAGTTTGCATAATCTCCGTCTCCACCAACAACAAAGATATCTGCCATATTGTCAGCTGCATAATAGCTCTTTAACTGTCCCTGGATATCAACTCCACCACCCATAGACTCGATAACTACTTCCTGTCCGGTTTCTTCCTGATATTTTTTAGCAATTTCTTTTAACTGTTTATCAATCTCAATCTTTCCATTTACAAGACGGATAGCATCTTTGCTAACTTCTTCGGTTGCCTTTGCATCCTCTTTTTTATCTTCTTTCTTTGTATCTGCACCGGAATTTCCACCACATCCTGCCAACATGGTAGCTGCCATAGTACCAACAAGCAACGCTGATAAGTATTTTTTCTTCATATTCTCTCTCCTTTTAATAAACTTCTTCCGCTTTCTTATGCAATTTTAAATACCTTTTACGCATAAGTTCGTTTACAAGTATTATGTTACCACGTTATACTCCCCTTTTCAAGGTAAACTTCAACTATCCCAGACACTCTCTTTTATTTCTTTTGTGCAGTTTTACTATGCTTTTTCTTGAAGTCCAAAAAGGCAAAAGAACCTCTGTTTTAGGCTATATCAGACCAAAACAGAAGTTCTTTTTAGTGAATTTTCTATAATTTTTGTTAGTTTTGCACAAATAAAATTATGCTACTTTAGTGTCTTTACGCTCTCCCTATAAACCAATTCTGTCGGTAACAAAATTCGATTTTCTTTTAAAGACTTTTTATGAATCATCTGTATCAGACAATCCACTGCAATAGTCCCCTTTTCTTCCGGATTTTGATGAACAGTAGTAATCGACGGATAGGCATATTTTGACAAATCATTATCATCAAATCCCACTACGGAAATCTCTTCCGGCACACAAATTTTTCTCTTTCTAAATTCCTTTATAAGACTTGCCGCATAAATATCGGATGCGCAAAAAATTGCGGTAAACTCCCGGCTCTTTTGGCAAATTTCTTCAAAACTTTTGGCTCTCCTACTTTTCTCAGGACTATGGTAAAGAAAATTTTGCTCCTCATCAAAGGGAAGATTTGCATCTTTCATAGCCTTTGCAAATCCATTGAAACGTTCCAAGTCTACGCCCCACTTATTATCTGACAAAAAAGCAATATTTTTATGTCCACAAGAAATCAAATATTTTGTCATGTCATAAGCGCCTTGAAAATCCTGCAATCCTACATTGACAACCTCTTTTAGTTCCGGATCAAAATAACTGTCAATAAATACCGTAGGCTTTTTATAATTATCCCTGATTTTTCTCCAATCCTCTCCCAGAATTCCAAGAAGTAATAATCCATCCGCATTCCAAAGAGAAATATGCTGTGCAATCTCTTCAACATCTTCCGAGATATAGAGCATCATAAAATAATCCGACTTTCTAAGTGCTTTCTCAATGCCTCCTATCAGTTCTCCCGTAAAAGGATCTTTTAGTGCATTATCATATTTTTCTTCTCTGGTACGCATGGCTACACCGATGATTTTGGACTCATTTTGTGCCAAATTCCTTGCACTGATATTAGGAACATAATTATATTCTTTTAAAACTGCCTGAACTCTTTCTATTGTTTTAGGCGAAACCTCTTTCGTTTTTCCATGAATTACATTGGATACCGTGGTTGTACTAATTCCTAACATAGCTGCAATTTCTTTAATCGTCATCAAAATCCTCCTTTAAAGAAGGATTACTACCGCCTCATATGGTCTTAGCTTTCCTTCTGCATAGTCATTATCTTTATAGTTTTGGATTAATACCTGACCCTCTTTATACTCTGCAAAATCAAATGCCACTGTCTCTTCTGAGAAATTGCAAGCTACCAACATTTTTTTATCTTCCCAACTTCTCTCATAAACATAAAGATTTTCATCTTCCGGCAACAACAAATCATAATGTCCATAAACTATAATATCATATTCTTTCCTAAGGGAAATCAATTTTTTATAATAATGAAATACGGAGTCTTTTCTTTCCAGCTGTTCCTTGGCATTAATCTTTGTATAGTTTGGATTTACGTCAATCCAAGGATTACCATTTGTAAATCCGGCATTGGCAGAATCATCCCATTGCATAGGCGTTCTGGCATTGTCACGACTCTTGTGAGCAAGTTTTGGAAGCAATTCCTCCGGTGTGAAAAATCCGGCTTCCGTCAATTCATAATAGGCATTAATTGACTCCAAATCTCTGAAATCTTCTACTTTTGTAAAAACAGAGTTGGTCATACCAAGTTCCTCACCCTGATAAACATAAGGGGTTCCCTGCATCATGTGTAAGCAGGTAGCAATACATTTTGCAGACAATTCTCTATATTCATCTGAAGCATTTCCAAGTCTTGATACGATTCTTGGCTGGTCATGATTACAAAAATACAGACTGTTCCATGCAATTTCGTCCAAACCTTTTTGCCACTTTGTAAGATTTTCTTTGAGTGGTACCAAAGGCATTTTCTTTGTTGACCATTTACCCACTTCTCCATTATCCAAATCCACGTGTTCAAACTGAAATACCATATTCAATTCACTGCCTTGGCTGTTCGCGTATTTCTTGGCTTCGTCTAAGGTCACACTTGCACATTCTCCTACCGTCATAATATCAAACTTTGACAAAACTGTCTGATTCATTTCCTGTAAAAACTCATGTACTCTTGGCCCATTTGCACAAGAATTGTGACTTCCATAGATACCGCCTTCAATCTCTCCATCCGGAAAATCCTGCGGTTTAGAAATCAGACTGATAACATCCATTCTAAAACCATCGATACCCTTTTCACACCAACGTGTCATCATATCAAAGACTTCTTTTCTAACCTGTGGGTTTTCCCAATTCAAATCCGGCTGCTTTTTAGAGAAAAGGTGCAAATAGTACATACCTGTCGTCTCATCTAACTGCCATGCAGATCCTGAAAAACAAGATCCCCAGTTATTTGGCTCTTTTCCGTCTTTTCCTTCTTTCCAAATATAATAATCTCTCTTGGGATTATCCTTGGAACTTTTGCTCTCCAAAAACCATGGATGCTCATCGGAAGTATGATTTACAACTAAGTCCATGACGATTTTAATTCCTCTTTCATGGGCTGCTGCAAGCATCTTATCAAAGTCTTCCATAGTTCCAAATTCTTTCATGATTGCTTCATAGTTACTAATATCATAACCGTTATCATCATTTGGTGATTCATATACCGGAGATAACCAGATAACATCAATCCCCAGTTCTTTTAGATAATCTAATTTAGAGGTAATTCCGTTTAAATCTCCGATTCCATCTCCATTGCTGTCACAAAAACTTCTCGGATAAATCTGATATACAACACTTTCTTTCCACCAAGCTTTTTTCATTTCCAGTCCTCCATTATTCTATAAAACGTCTTATTTAGGCTTATGCGTATAAGCTTTTTTTAAGAATATCATAGCCTAGAAAAAGCTACAATAGGTGTTTGGAAACACCTGTCTGTTTTATAATAAACACACAATCTTTTTTACAATTCTTTGTTTACTTTTTCGGCTACACTGTCTCTCTCGATAAACTCTACCGGAAGTCTTAAATTAATAGCTTTTTGACTTTTCTTTTCCATCTGTTCCATCAAGACTTTAATGGCATATTCTCCTCTTTGAAAAATATCCTGCTGGACTGTAGTAAGCTTAGGTCGGCATTGGCAACTTGCCGAAATATTATCAAAGCCTACAATAGAGATATCGCTTGGAACCTTATACCTCATATCCTGAAAAATATTTAAAGCCTCTATTGCTAAACTATCCGAGGCAAAAAAAAGACTTGTACATCCCCCAAATCCACTTCTTGCAAAATCTTCCAACTGCCTCAAACGCTCTTTTTCCTCTTTACTTAGTTTGCGGACTCTTTCTTTGTCTACCTTAATTCCCTTCTCCATCAAGGCTTTTTTGTATCCCTGATAGCGAGAAACATCAATGGCGTCGGTCGTCTTTAAAAGAACATCACTTACCGATAAAAAAGCAATTTCTCTATGTCCTTTATCCAACAAATACTCGGTCACCATATATCCTCCCTCAAAATCCTGTAATCCCACATTAGCATAGCTGGTATCACTGTCTTTAAAGTAGGTATCAATCGTTACCATGGGAACTTCCAGACGGGAACGAAACTCATAATAGGCACTTCTATCCACACCCAAAAGGATAATTCCCTCCACATTCCAAGCCATTGCCATGTGTAAACATTCCATAACATTGGGGTTCATATAAAGCATCATAAAATATCCGCTTTTGCTCATTTCCTTTTCCATGGCACCCAAAATTGCCCCCACAAAAGGATCCTGCATAAGGGTTTCCTGCCTGTCATTATTATAAGAAATAATAACCGCAATAATCCTCGAACCGTAATTTCCCAAAAGTCTGGCTCCCATATTTGACACATAGTTAGATTTTTCTATAACTTTTTGTACCTTTTTTCGAGTTTCTTCCGATACTTTTTTAGTACGTCCATGCAAGACATTCGCCACTGTTGTCGGGCTTACTCCGGCAATCTCTGCCATCTCTTTTATTGTAATCAAAGTTTTTCTCCCTAAATCATCTCATATTGCAACATTTCATATTTTAATTCGCTTCCCTCCATAATTTCGGGTGGAAGCAAGGCTCTGGATACCAGTTTTAACTCTTCTAAATCAATATCCGTCCTCTGCAAATGTGCATAATCCCCATCAATACTTACTACCTTATAAAACCATGTTTCCATTTGGTTCCCTCCTATATAAATTGATTTTGTGTTTTCTAACAAAAGAAAACTTCACCTTCCATATAAGTGTCAAACTTTTCTTTTATTATATGCCTCATATCTCAACATGAAAAGGAGCTTTGAAAAATGTTTTACACTTTTCAAAGCCCCTTCACTTTATAGTCCATCTATAGAAACAATCCTATCTAACTCTTCCATCGCTTTTTTACTTAATTCCATAAATGGTTTCCTGCATTGTCCACAGGTAATTCCTCTTTTTGATAAAATGTATTTCACCGCATTAAAAATTCCATGCTTTACCATGACTTCTATGCAATCATTTACCTCTGCCTGCGCCTGATAAGCTTTTTCATAATTTTGCTCCATAAAAAATTTCCTTATTTTCAAAAATAATGGCGCATAACAATTCACACTTGTTCCTATTGCAGCACTTGCCCCCATAGACAATGCCGCCAAATACTGCTCATCAAATCCGTTAAAAAATACTTTATCCGGATATTCTCTCACCATACGCTCCAAAGAATATAAATTATGAGAGGTATGTTTTACCCCCACTACTGCCGGATTCCTAAGTAATCTGTCTGCATTTTGTTTGCTAAATTCTATTCCGGTAAATTGAGGAATATTGTAAATGATTACTTGTATCCCCGGGACAGCCTCTATGACATCTTCATAATATTTTATAATCTCTTCCATAGAAAACTTGTAATAATAAGGCGGAATCATGGATACCGTGGTAACACCTATTCCAACTGCATGCTTTGCTAATTCTATCACATCTTTCGTTCTTATACTTCCTATCTGCGCTATGATAGGAACCCTTTCCGCAGTTATTTTTACAATCTGCTCTAAAGCCTCTTTTCGCTCTTTATTGCTTAATAAAAGACCTTCTCCGGAAGAACCCATACAATAAAATCCTTCCACTCCTATGGACAGCTCATAATTAATCAGTTTTTCCAGATTTTTATAATCTATTCTTTCTTCCTCATCCATAGGCATTTCTAAAGCGGAAAAAATCTTTTGCAATTTATCGTATTCATTTACCATGCTGTCCAGCCTCCGTCAATTACCAGATTAGAACCGGTCATAAAAGAAGATGCTTCGGAAGCCAAAAAGATAACTGCACCGTTATATTCATCCTCTCTTGACATTCTTCCCATGGGCATTCTGTTTGTAAAATTCCTGATAAAGGTTTCATCCTGTGTATCTCTCCAAACACCTGCCGGTGTCAATGTATTGACCCTAATTCCCTCTTTGCCCCAATAAGTCGCACAATACCTTGTCAAATTATAAATTCCCGACTTTGCTGCACTATATGCCACCGGTTTAATAAAAGCTGTTCCTGTTTGTTCTTTTTTATAGGCATAAATATCCTGAATTGGGGATAACATTCCATAGATAGAGCCTATATTAATAATAGAACCTTTTTTCCCTGCTTTGACCATTCGCTCACCCACCGCTTGTGTCATTAAGAAAGTTCCCACTAAATTTGTCTCTACTACTTCTCTAAATACCTCCTCCGGAAAGGTTTCAAAGGGTCCGGACACTTCCGGAGGTGCACTTGGTTGTGTATCAATCCCGGCATTATTCACCAAGATATCGGGTGCCCCTTCCCACTTATCTAAAATTGCATCCAATGCCTTATGAATGCTCTCCTTCTTATTAATATCTACTGCATAAAAACTTATAGAGTCTCTACTATACTGCTCTTTGGGGAAAATGCTTTCCACACGACTGTCTGTTAGGTTTTTTGTAAAAACGGCAACTTTAGCTCCTCTTTTATATAATTCTTCCGCTATATTCTTTCCTATCTGTCCTAAGCCACCGGTAACAATGGCTATTTTATCCTTTACGCTAAATAACTTATCTTCCATTTCTCTCTCCTTGCATCTTATATTTTATTTTACTAATAAATTAGGCAACCATGTCACGAGCCCCGGTACATAAGTAACCAAAAGCAAGGTTATCAGTAATGGAATGATAAAAGGAATAATTCCCTTGTACATTCTTTCTAATTTTACTTTTGATAGGTCGGAAATGATAAAGAGACATACACCAAAAGGCGGGGGTACCTGACCAATCATCAAATTCAAAACCACTACCACACCAAAATGTACCAAGTCTAAATTCAACTGTGTAGCAATCGGTACTAATACCGGAAGCATCAAGGTAAGAATGGCTCCCGGTTCCATAACCATACCTAAAATTAACAATACGATATTGATAATCAATAAGATAATTACCGGATTACTACTGATATTTAAAATATTTTCTGCTATTGCTTGTGATATCCCCTCTTTCACCATAACATAAGTAAACAGAGTAGATGTGCCTATAATAAATAAAGTATTAGCCGCACCTATGGCTGATTCCTTCGCACACTCAATAAAGTCCTTCCAGCCAAGAGATTTATACACAAAAGCTGAAATCAATAAAGAGTAAACCACTGCGATACACGATGCCTCTGTCGGGGTGACCCATCCGGTTGTAAAACCTGCCAAAATAATCAACGGAGTAACTAAGGAAAGTATAGAGCCCTTAAAATTACTCCATAAGTTTCGCAAGCTAAAAGCAGTTTTTTCATAGCCTCGTTTTACTGCAAATATATATACCAAAACCATTAATGCAACTGCCATTAAAAGTCCCGGCAAGACACCGCCCATAAAAAGCTTGGCTACGGATACAGATGCAATAGAACCATAAATAATCAAAGGAATACTTGGCGGAAAAATTGGACCTATTACAGAAGATGCCGCTGTGACAGAAGCAGAAAAATCATCATCGTATCCATTTTCTCTCATAGCGTTCATTTCAATAGTTCCAAGTCCACCTGCATCTGCTGCTGCAGAGCCCGACATACCGGCAAAAATGACACTTGCCACAATATTTGCATGTCCCAAACCTCCCGGAATCCATCCTACCAAAGCTTTAGCAAAATCAAATATTTTTGTGGTTATTTTTCCCTTATTCATTAAATTTCCTGCAAAAATAAAAAGGGGAACTGCAATTAGCAAATAAGAATCAATTCCCGTAACCATTTTTTGTCCAACAACCTGTAAAGGATATCCCAATGAAACACACCCTACAATGGCCCCCAAACCAATCGCCACACTAATGGGAGCACCTATAATTAATAACAAGATAAAAAATAAAAGAAAAGCCAGCATTTTAACTTCTCCTTTCCCTAGATTTAACAATAAATAGATGACTAAACAGTTCATATACAGACTGTGCTACAAAAAACGCTCCTGCGATTGCAGAAGGCAAATAGTGCCATGTTTTCTGCAACCACTGCATAGTCGAAAACTTACTGGTAGCCAAAATAGGATACATATCCTTATAGGAAATCACCATAACAAGCCCTAAAAAGAAAATTGCCAACTGAATAAGCAACCATAGTACCCCTCTGATTTTGGGATTTACTCTAACATAAACCATATCCAGACTAATCATTCGGTTTTCATTAATCAAAATAATT
>DATCYL010000278.1:0-10341 GCA_036570305.1 Lachnospiraceae bacterium | reverse complement strand
GAATTGGCACATAAAGTCTATGGTAAACATACAGACGCCTCAACCGCTTTTGGTAAAAATTGTAGAATTCTTGAGGAAAATGGAATTCTGGAATATGAGATGAAGACTGGAGAGGCAGAAACCGCTCTTGCGGTTACTTACTCCGGTCACGATGCGGGTATGAAATTTGAAATTCATATAGATGGCCAGCTTTATGTGAAAGAGGAAGTGCCCCCGGCAAAGGAGGAGTTTTATACCAAGTATTATCAACTACCTGAGGCTTTGATAGAGAATAAGAAGAAAATAAAGATTGCTTTTAAGACTCCGATGAGGGGTATGCGGTGTAGGATTTATGGAGTTCTCTATACCTGCAAAGCAAAAAAGGTAAATAATCTCTGCAAGGAGAATATATAAAGTAAAAAGGAGGAAAAGATATGAAAGTGAGAGGTTTGGCGGTATTAGGCATTGGTGTGACATTGGCAATCGCAGCGACAGGATGTGGAAAAGGGACAGGAAAGAGCGACAAAGCGCTTGAGATTGCAGTTACTTACACAGGAAAGGAAGCAGAAGTATTTAAAGACCTTGTTGGGAAGTTTGAGAAAGAATCAGGAATTGAGGTAAATGTAGCAGAATACGGACAGGATTATGAAGCAACTTTGAAAACGAGAATGGCTTCTAAGGATCTTCCGGACGTATTTCAGACACATGGCTGGTCTCTCCTGCGCTATAAAGAATATTTAATGAAGCTTAATGACGAGGAATGGATGAAAGACTACGACGAATCTGCGCTTGGTGTAATTGCTGATGAGGATGATTCTGTTTATGTTCTTATGATTTCAGAGCTTGTAAACGGTACAATCGTAAATTTGGACGTATGCGAAGCTGCGGGTGTTGATCCTTATGCAATTCATACATGGGATGATTTTACTAAGGCGTGTGAGAAGATTAAACAAGCCGGATATACCCCAAATGGTACAAATGCACAGGCGGGACTTCTTGCTAATCCCGGTGGAACATGGACAACTTATGACGGAGAAAAGGCACAGGATGGTAAAGCGATGCTGGATGGAAGCTACACCTGGGATTCTTATGATGCTATGCTTAAGCAGTATGCGGATTGGATAGACAAAGGGTATTATTATGACGATGTTCTATCTATCAAGGGGAATGACTTTACAGAGAGATATGCGGGAGGTAAATCTGCATTTATTCTTGGCTATGACCCATCCATTATTCTTACATGCTTGACTTTAAATCCGGATGCACATTATGCATTTCTTCCCCACTTTGCTTCCCAGGAGGGTGGAAAAGAATTTGTAGGTATTGGCGAGGGAGATGCTTTTGGTATATGGAAAGATTCAAAAAATACTAAAGGGGCAAAAGCCTTTCTAAATTTCATGGCAAAGCCGGAGAATGCTTATGCAATCAATGAGGCAAGCGGAAAAACATCCTGCTTAAAGTCCACAATGGCGATTGATAAAAGCTATGGTCTTGAAATCTTTAAAACCATGCAAGAAAAGTGTAAGGACTGCGATATCCTGTATGATAATCTTTGGGATAGAAAATATATGCCGTCCGGCATGTGGCCTATTTTTGAAAATGCAACAACAATGCTTTTTGATGACCATTCCGAAGAGGGAATTGCAGCTTGTAAATCCTATTTGCAGGAAAATTACAAAGATCTCTATCAAGCCTCTAAGGGTGAATAATAAAATATAGGTAAAGTAGTTTCGCTACAGTCGGACTTGTGATGATAATTTTCGATTGTGGCGAAACGCATATCAAAGGAGTTTACTATGCACAATCAAAAACGGAGATATATAGCACTGACTATACCGGCAATCTTACTGATGATACTTTTTATTGCAGTACCGCTGATTAATACGGTTCGTCTTTCTTTTTTTAAATGGAATGGATATTCTCAGACTATGAATGGGATTGGTATAGAGAATTTTGTTAAACTTTTTCAAGATGGTCTCTTTTGGAGATCTGTGATCAATACAATGATTTATGGTTTTGGCTCTACCCTTTTACAAAATGTATTCGGTCTTTTAATTGCCCTTTTGGTAAATAAAAAGTTTAAGGGCAGAAATGCAGTTCGTGTAATTGTCTATATGCCAATTATGATTTCTGCATTTATTATGGGGCAGATTCTCTATTATTTTGTACAGTATGATGGTGGTATTTTTAATGAAATTCTGAATGTAATCGGACTACCGGGGATATTTTGGATGGAGTCAGGTTTTTCATCGGTAATTATTATGACATTAATCAATTCATGGCAGTACGTCGGTCTTTGTATGATTATCTATCTTGCAGGTTTACAAAATATTCCAAAACATTACAAGGAGGCAGCATACTTAGATGGAGCCACAAAAATCAAGGAGTTTTTTACTATCACGATACCTCTTTTAATACCCTCTATTACAACTGCGGTTGTTACCAATCTTATTGGCGGATTTAAGTTGTATGATGTTATTGCGGCTATGTCAAGTGGAGGTCCTAATCGCAAATCCATGTCCTTATCCTATTATATTCAGGTACTGTATTTTAATGATGAGAAAGCGGGATATGCATCGGCTCTTGGGATTGTAACATTCTTACTTATCATGTTCATCTCCGTTCCGGTTAATAACTTTCTTCGTAAAAAGGAGGTGGAATATTAATGAATAAAAAATATTCACTGGAGGCAATTGAGCATCCAAGATGGTGGTATCAGTTGATTGCTGTTTTATTAATTATTATATTTCTTTTGCCGGTTTATGTTCTTTTAAATATGTCATTTCGAACTGTTCAGGATATAGGATCTAAATTGGCGCTTCCACACACATGGAATGTTCAGAATTATGTGGATGCTTTTTTGAGTGGAGATTTGTGGATTGGTTTTAAAAACTCTGTGATTCTTGTTCTTGAAACGGTTTTGATTGAGATTAATTTTTCTGCTTTGGCAGCTTATGGACTTGCCCGCAGCAATGGAAGAATTACAGAAATGATTCGTTCACTCAATATGGGGATTATGATGATTCCTCCGGTTGCATTATTGGTTGGTACTTATTCATTAATGGCTAATCTTCAGATGACAAACACAATCTGGGGACTTGCCCTGCTTACAGCAGCGGGAGGAATACCGGCGACTATGTTTATGTATATAAACTTTATTGTTACGATTCCTCATGCACTGGATGAGGCGGCAGCTATAGATGGAGCCGGTGTACTTAAAACCTTTTATACCATTATTATGCCGCAGCTAAAGTCAGTTACAGTTACTCGTATTATCATTTCAGCCGTTGGCTGCTGGAATGCCTACCTTATGCCAATGTATTTATTGCAGAACAAGTCAAAATTTACAAGTATACTTGTTATCAAGTCTGCATTTAATGCAACAAATGGTTTGGGTAATTTGCCTCTTGCTTGTGCGACGTGTACGCTCGGTTTGTTGCCGATTATTATTATGTATTTGTGTCTGCAAAAATATATTATTGAAGGACAGATTGATAGTGCAGTGAAATAATAATGAAAATATAGGCTGTTTCTCATCTATCGGATAGTAAGATGTAGGTAGGCGGAAACTATAGAAGATAGCAAGACTATAGGATATATGGGAGCAGCAATCTACTATAAATTGGAAGGAAACTGGAGAATATGAAGTTATATAAGAGATTAGTAAATGATAGAGCGCCTTTGGGACAACCGGACCCCTATATTTTTCATGCATCGGATGGAAGATACTATATGTATGCAACAGAGGGACAGGTTTACAGTTCAGACAATCTTTTGGAGGGTTGGAACTACGAGGGTATTCAGCTGGTAATGCCGGGACAAAAAATTTGCTGGGCGCCCTGTGTAATCGAGCTGGATGAAAAATTTTATATGTATTATTCGAGTTGTGATGAAAAAAATCATGGAGACCATGCACATGCTCTTCGTGTGGCAGTTGCCGAAAGACCTCAAGGACCTTTTGTTTATAAGAAAGATATTTTACCTCCCTTTGCAATCGACCCACATGTGGTTCAGACTCCGTCAGGACTTTATCTTTTCTATAGTAGTAACGATGAGAATGCAAAACGTGCAGGTACTTTGATTCTTTGTGATCGATTGCTTAATCCTTTCCAGGTAGAGGGAAAACCTATGCCGGCAATTCAACCGACCTTAGATGAAGAAATTTATATGAAAGATCGCTTTAAGCCGGGACAGCACTGGCATACAGTGGAAGGCGCTTTTTATTTTTATTATGAAGGACTTCACTACTTAATGTATTCCGGTGCCTGCTATCAGAATCCTACATATTTTATAGGTTACTGTACAGCAAAAGGTCCTAAAGATATAGATCTTCGTGAATTACAATGGACGAAATATCCGGATGATTCCACCTATGCACCACTTTTGACCGGAAATCCTTTTATTGAGGGGACAGGTCATAATAGCGTGCTATTTGATCAGGGACATGCCTATATCTGCTATCATGGACGTGATATCGGTGATGTGGATGAGAATGAAGATATGCGTTCAGCTCGTATCGATGAGATGTTGATTCAGGGAAAACTTATAGCGGTGCATATGACACCATAAAAATAAGGAAATTGTGATTGGTATAAAATTATAAAATAAAAAATATAGGGATAATGAATCAGTGACGATTCATTATCCCTATATTTTTTGATTTTAAGCCCTTTTGCTTATCGGTTAGACATACTCAAGGCTTCAATGGCAACGCTACCACCTCTTACTACCTCAATATCCTGATGAGATTTATAAATTAAATCAATTAATTCGCTGTTTTTAGTCTCCGTTTGGCAGCATTCTAAAATCAAGCTTTCAGTGGAATAGTCAATGACTTTTGCTTCAAAAACCTGGGCAATCTGAAAGAGAGCCTGCTTATCATCCAAAGAACACTTATTAATTTTGATAAATAAAAGTTCTTTTTTGTGGATAAAGTTTTCCGTAAAATCAATGACCTTAATCACTTCCACACAGCGATTTAGCTGTTTTTTAATTTGCTCAAAGGTTACCTCATCACTAATGACCCCTATGGTCATGCGAGACATGGTAGGATCCTGGGTAGGACCTACGGTTAAGCTGTCTAAGTTATAGGCCTTTCCGGAAAAGAGACCGGCAACCTTTGCCAAAACACCGCTTCTGTTTTCAACATATAAAGATATCCATTTTTTTTCCATAAAGCCCTCCTTATAACTCTAAAATCATGTCTGTTAATGCGCGACCACCCATAACCATAGGTGTTACCATAATATCACTGTCGATAACAAATTCAATAATAGTAGGACCATGCTTTTCTTTTTGGGCTTCCATAAAAGCCTGGGCAATTTCTTCGTTTTTTGTAACTCGAATGCCCTTCATACCGTAAGTTTCCGCAAATTTTACAAAGTCCGGTACATAGGGGGGGCACTTGCCGGCAGGACCGCTACATCTTAATGCACAATTTCTTCTTCTTCGTGTACAGACATTGGCATAGTGGCAGTTAAAACCTACTTTTTGTAATTGCTTTACCATACCTAAATAACCATTATTAAAAAGGCAAATAGTAATGGGAATTTCTTCTGTTACGGCAGTTGCCATTTCCTGCATATTCATCTGAAAACCACCATCTCCTGTGATACATAGAACCCTTTTTTGAGGAGAACCTAACTTGGCGCCAAGAGCTGCCGGAAAGCCAAATCCCATAGTTCCCATACCGCCGGAGGTAAGAAGTTGTGTGTGTTTTGTCATTTGCAAAAATTGTGTTGTCCACATCTGGTGTTGTCCTACATCTGTTACCACGATGGAATCCTGCAAATGCTCGTTAATATAATCAAAGACAGCCTGTGGAGATAAATCATGTTTGCCTGTCATAGAAAGAGGATGTTCCTTTTTCCATGATTTGATTGTCTCAATCCAAGTACGGTTATCTTTAGCTTTAACATATTTTAGCATAGCACTTAAGGCTTCTTTGGCATCGGCGACGATAGGGATATCTACCACAATATTTCTCGAAATAGAAGAAGAGTCGATATCCACATGGATGATTTGTGCATGGGGTGCAAATTCACTGATTTTGCTGGTTACACGGTCGCTAAAACGTGTCCCAATGGAAAAGAGGACATCACAGTCACTGACTGCCATATTGGCAGCATATTCTCCATGCATACCCAGGTTTCCTACGTAAAGAGGATGGTCATATTCTAAGGCACCCTTACCCATAATAGTGGTTACAACAGGCACCTGTGTCAAATCTACAACCTTTTTTAACTCTTTTTGTGCACGGGAAATATTAACACCGCCACCGATTAAAAAGAGGGGCTTTTTAGCGGAAGCTAAAAGAGATACCGCTTTTTTTAGCTGTCCTCTATGAACACCGCTACTAGGTTTGTAGCCACGGATATTTACATCTTCGGGGTAGGCATCTTCGCCTATCTGAGCCATGATATCTTTGGGTAAGTCAATGACAACAGGACCCGGATTACCGCTTCTTGCTATATAAAAGGCCTCTTTGATGACTCTTGCAAGGTCGGCTCTGTCCCTTAATAAGAAGCCAAATTTACAAATGTTGCGGGTGATACCGATGATGTCTGCTTCCTGAAAGGCGTCATTACCGATAAGATTGCTGGCTACCTGCCCGGTAAAAACAACTAAGGGAACGCTGTCGGCATAGGCTGTGGCGATTCCTGTGATTGTGTTTGTGGCACCGGGACCACTTGTGACGATACAGACACCCACTTTTCCGGTACTTCTGGCATAACCGTCAGCTTCATGAACTAAAGCCTGCTCATGCCTTGGTAGGATGACGCGGATTTCATCCTGCTTATAAAGTTCGTCTAAAATATCTGTTACCATACCTCCGGGATAACCGAAAACAGTGTCAACACCCTCTTGGCGTAATGCTTTTACCAGTAATTTGGTTCCTTTAATATGTCCCATAAAACCCCTCCTCATTTTTTCGGATAGTATACCATAAAGGTCGGGGAAACAAAATAAGAAAAAAATGAAAAATGAAAGTTGACGATAAATCAAAAATAGAATAAACTTATTTATGTTATACAAAACTAACTCAAAAAAGGTAGAAAAATAGCAGGAGGGACTATGAATAAGTTAGTAAAAAAGATTGTTTTGCCGGTCTTATCTACAGGTTTGGCGGCACTTATTGTTTTTTCTAAGACAGGGACAATGCCGGTGTGGGCAGAAGAAGTAGTGCATAAAGCCTACTCAAATAATGGTAGTAAGTTTGACAAAGATATTGAGGATGCAATTGCAAAAGGGGCAAATGCTATTGAGGTAACCTCTAATTACAATAAGGTAGGGGCACCTGTAGTAGGGGGAGAAATTAGTCATATTTATGCGGTGCTTGGAAATTCTTTTTCTAACAAATACCCTAAGGAATTAGGTCGTGCAGCAGACGAGACATTTACCTTTGCAAAGGGTGCAAACGTTTTAGTGGAAAATATAGACTTTAACCTTTATAGGGCTGCCTGGGGAGGTGTTAAAGTCCTTATTGAAGAGGGTGCAAATGTAACTTTTGTGAATTGTATTTTTGATATAACACCCGAAAATGCAGGAAGGGCAACTTTTGATTCTTGTACTTTTTCTACCGGTCAAATTTTAAATAATGGAATTGCTTCTTATGTAAACATGAAAGAACCTGAAAATATAGGAAGTCCTAAAGTGGCAGAGACTCCTCTTTATATGTCTTTGTCTTCAGAAGAAATGCTTTTGGGAGTAGTTGACCAAGAACTAAATGTCGGTTTGGATGTCACCTTAGACGGAAGCAATAAGGAGAAAGCTGAAATTACGGCTAATATAGAGCCGGGTGATAGCGGCATCCTTGTAAGTGTAAATGAAAAAAGTCTTGTCTTTAGTCAAAAAGCTGTAAAGGCGGGAGACTATGTGGCACATATCGTGGCAAAAGCGACCAAAGAGGATGGAAGTGAAGAACAAGTAGAAAAAACAGTGCTTATCAAGATATATGAAAAGATAAGTGCCAGACTGACCGGACATATACAGGACTACATTGTGGGCGTGGGAAGTGCAGACGCAACAAGCTCCGCAAGCGGAGGTGGAGGCGCCTATATTTCTAATGAAAATCCGGGACTTCAAATTGAGGTAAAAGAGGGGGAAAATGACTATATTTCTTTAAAAGACTATAGAAATACCTACTTAAATACACAGGTAAGCCTAAAACTGATTGATAAAGAAACAGAGGAAGAAGCAAATATAGGACTAACGCCAATGTATCTTTTAGATACTATTAAGTTGGAGGGGACTCCAAATAAGGCAGGAAACTACGGACTTGTGGCAGTGGTAAATGACGGAATTAGAAGTGTTACGACAGAAGTGGTTGATTTTACTGTTTACGATCCAAATATTACTTTGACAGAAAGATTTCAGGAGTTAAATCCCAAGCAAAGATTTTGGAATATGGCACCATGGAATATTCCAAATGTAGGAAATAGTGTAGTGCCCATAAGCCTGGTGAAAATTCAGGGTTCAAATGAACATGGTCTTTATGGGACAATAGGAAGTTACACAAAATTTGATTCAGAAACGCTTACTATAGTTGAGGGTGCAGATTTAACTTTAAAAAACATGAAAATCAATAGTAATGTAAGAGTGATTGTAGAAAAGGGTGCCAAATTAACTTTAGAAAATTCTGTGATTTACGGGCCACTGGAAGTAAGAGGAGGTACGATTTCTACAAAATCGGAAAATCCCGATTGGAAATCGACAATCAATAACCAGTTAATTTTAGAGGATGGAAGCATCATAGAAAATTTGGATGTGGTATCCCATGCCAGATATTTAACGGATGGAAACCTGACCATTGAAGATCCTAAGCATATGGTCATTGTAAATGGTAATGTTAGGGTAAAAGGGGAAAACACTTTGGCAGCGGATAAGGGCGGAAATGCCCAAATTGGCGGTCAGACAGCCCTTTTAGTCAATGGAAAATTAATCTTAGAAGAGGGAAGTTACTTAAAAGCCTTGGGCGGTGGAGATAAGACCATGTTCCATGTGCCGATGGGGGGAAATGGAATTGAACTTAAGGATGGAAGTATTGAGGGACAAGGTAGCCTGGAAGCCATAGGAGGCATTGGCTCTAATTTTGTAAATGGTCACACCAAAGAAAAACGTGGTGGAGACGGTATCATGGGACAAGGTAGCGTAAATGTCAAGAAATTGATTGCTCAAGGTGGCGATGGCGGTATCTTAGATGAAAGTTTAAATGTAGGACATGCTCTGGGAATCGGAAAGGGCGGAGATGCTCTGGCAGATACCGTAAGGGTAAAAGCAGAAGAAATCCAGGTGGCAGGTGGCAAGGGAACAGAGGACGGTTCTTTTGCAGTGACACCCCTTGAGGATGTTAAACTGGGACTTCGCATTGAGCCCATAGAAAATCCGAACTTGCCGGAGCCTATTAAAAAGATGGAGGTGGAAGCTTACAATATTTCCCTGGTAAATTTAAAGGATAATACTGTAGTAAAACCGACAGAGGAAGTAGAAGTTAAGGTAGAACTTAAGAAAGTAAAATCTGACAAAGTAAAAATTTATCATCAAAAAGAGGATAAAAGCTTGGAGGAAATAAAAGATTTTACTGTTGATGGAAATTTTGTAAGTTTTAAATCGGCGGACTTTTCACCATTTTATTTTGCCAACGAGATAAGCTCTGCTGAAAATGAAAGCCCGGATGCAAATACGAATCTGAATACTTCCACTGATGTGGCAAAGTCGTCTACCGGAAAGACTCCTAAGCCAAATACAGACAATAATGCCCTAGATGCTACGACAAATTCTGTAAACCTACAAAACAAGCCGAAAACTGATAATAAAACCGTGATTCAGCCGGTGGATAATAAAAAGTTGGATGCTAAGAAGAACTCTTTAAGTAAAAATACAAAAAAGGCGGCAAAGACGGTCAATAAAACTTCTCCAAAAACAGGAGATTACACAAAAATTGTGGTTTGGATAGGGACAATGGGTCTTGCTTTTCTGGTTTTGATAGGTCTGGTGATTTATAAGAGAAGAAAGTAAGAGAATATAAATAAGAGGATAACTCTTGGGAAGAACCTACATAAGGAAGAAGCGGAAAGTTAAGAAAAAGAAGGAATGTTATTTGCTTAGGCAGATAAGATTCCTTCTTTTTATAGGGCTGGATTTTATAGGGGGTTAACTAATCTTAGAGTATTTCCAAATTGCTTTGATTTGGGGAAGCAATCGGTCTATTTCCCAGTGCTTTTTACTGTTTTTTTGGCTATTGGGGTCATTTACAATAATCTTTCCGGAATCATCCAGTCCTGCAAGGACAATAAAGTGACCCGTAAAAGTAAAATCACCGGGTTTTACTGAGCATATCATGGGAGTAGAGGAACTTAAATT
>DATCYL010000277.1:0-7958 GCA_036570305.1 Lachnospiraceae bacterium | reverse complement strand
ATTCTTGATACAGAGAAAGGGGGCAAGAAGATGAACCGAGACATTGAGGCAATCAAAGATGGTCTTATCGTATCTTGTCAGGCTCTTGCGCATGAGCCTCTTCATTCTTCTTTTATTATGGGTAGAATGGCTCTTGCTGCGGCTTGGGGTGGAGCCAAAGGCATCAGAGCCAATACAAAAGAAGATATTGAAGAAATTCGCAAGCAGGTGGATTTACCTGTAATAGGGATTGTAAAAAGGGATTATGAAGACAGTTCCATTTATATCACACCTACTATGAAAGAGGTGGATGAGCTTGTATCCGTGGATGTGGAGATTATTGCTATGGATGCAACGAATAGAGTAAGACCCGGAGGGCTTAGTCTGGATGACTTTTTCCATGAAGTTAAAAAAAAGTACCCAAAACAACTTTTGATGGCAGATTGCTCTACTGTTGAAGAAGCGCTCCATGCAGACGATTTGGGGTTTGACTACATAGGAACCACTATGGTGGGCTATACGGAGCAAAGTAAAGATTTGCACATTGAAGAAAATGATTTTGAAATTATCAAAACAATTTTATCATCTGTAAAGAACAAAGTAATTGCAGAGGGAAATATTGATACGCCTAAGAAGGCAAAGAGAGTTTTGGAGTTGGGAGTGCATGCCATTGTTGTTGGCGGTGCCATTACAAGACCCTTACAGATTACAGAAAAGTTTGTGACAGCTATGGAAGAGGCGAAAAAGTAGATAATTATTTTGCAAAGAAAAGAAAGGAAGAAAGAGTATGAAAAGAAAAGCGGTAGCACTTACTTTAGCAGCAGGAATGGCTGTTTCCCTATTGGCAGGATGCGGAAGTCAGGCAAAAGAATCTTCTGATGCAAAGAGTACCAAAAAAGAAGAAACGAGTGAAGCAAAAAGTGAAGCAAAAGCGGAGGGAGCAGATATTACTCTTTGGACTTACCCTGTAGGAAATTGGGGAAAAGCAGAAGTTGTAGACGGACTTTTGGCTTCTTTTAATGAAAAATATCCGGATATCAATGTGACGGTAGAGTACTTGGATTATACCAACGGTGATGACCAGATTAATACAGCCATTGAGGGTGGACAGGCACCGGACCTTGTTTTAGAAGGACCGGAGAGACTTGTTACAAACTGGGGTGCAAAGGGATATATGGTAGATCTTTCTGATATATTTACAGAAGAAAATACAAAAGATATGTCCGATGCAGTAAAAAATGCTTGTAAGAGTGCAGATGGAAAAGTTTATGAATATCCATTATGTACAGTAGCACATTGTATGGCTATTAACAAAGATATGTTTGAAAAGGCAGATGCTTTAAAATATTTAGATGAAGAGACCCACAAATGGAAATCTACAGAAGATTTCTTAAAAGCCGTTCAGGCAGTTTATGACAGCGGTCAGGAAAATGTTTTGGCAGTTTACTGTGCAGGACAGGGCGGAGATCAGGGAACCAGAGCTCTTATCAACAATATGTACGGCGGAAAGTTTACCAATGATGCCCATACAGAGTATGCGGCAAACAGCGATGAGAATGCAAAAGCTTTGCAGGCATTGGTTGACCAAAAAGGTGTAAACTTTGATGCATCCTTAGTTGGTGGAGACGAGATTAATCTTTTCCGTCAGGAGCAGTTGGCAGTTTCGCTTTGCTGGAATGCATCACAGCAAAACAATGCGGAAAATGCCGAAGCAGGAAAGACAAACAACGGAAGCACAATTCTTCCAATGGAATTCCCATCAAACGGAGATGTCGCACTTTGCGGTGGTATTTGGGGATTTGGAATTTTTGATAACGGAGATGATGCAAAGGTTGAGGCTGCAAAACAGTTTATTGACTTTATGGCAAATGAAAATGCAAAAGAATCTGTAAAAACTTCCGGATTCTTCCCGGCACATAATGATATTACAGGTATTTATGAAGGAACAGACACTGCAGCAACTATGGATATGTTCCAGAAATACTTTATGCCGGATATGGGTGATTATTATCAGGTAGTTCCCGGTTGGGCAACTGCTCGTACAGAGTGGTGGAATATGCTTCAGAGAATTGGAACAGGAAGCGATGTAAAAACAGAATTAAAAACTTTTGCAGATAATGCAAACGCAGCGACAAAAGAAGCAAAATAAAAAACAAACATATATGCCTTGCACCCATTGTGGGGCAAGGCGTATGTTTTAGGGAGGACTATGGGATTGAATAAAAATACGATAATGACGGAACGAAGTAAAGTTCTGGCAAGGAGAGAGACAAGAAATGCATATCTCTTTTTACTGCCCTCTTTAGTATTTTTTGTGGGATTTGTAATTGTTCCAATGGTACTTTGTATTGTCATGAGTTTTTTTGACTCGTCCATGGGAAAAAACACCCATGATACCTTTATTGGATTCGCAAATTATGTGGAGCTTTGGAAAGATCCGATTTTTTTAAAAGCACTTAAAAATACATTGGTTATAGTAATTGTATCGGTGCCGGTAGTGACCTTGTTTTCTCTTTGGGTTTCTTCGGCAGTGTATCAGATGCACGGTGCGGCACTGTCCTTTTTTAGATGCGTATTCTACCTTCCGGTAGTTACCGGTTCTGTGGCAGTTACGGTTGTGTGGAAATGGATGTTTAATAACTATTATGGAATTTTTAACTATATAGGAAAGACCACAGGACTTTTAGACAAAAATATTAACTGGCTGGGAGATGAGCGCTTTGCTCTTGCCTGCATTATTTTGATTTTGCTGACAACTTCTGTGGGACAGCCGATAGTTCTTTATGTATCTGCTTTGGGGAATGTAGATAATTCGCTTATTGAGGCGGCAGAGGTAGACGGTGCAAATCACCTGCAAGTTTTTTGGAAAATTAAATGGCCACAGATTATGCCTACGACACTTTATATTTTGGTAATAACTACAATCAACAGTTTCCAGTGTTTTGCATTGATTCAGCTTTTAACATCAGGTGGACCAAACCACAGTACCGATACAGTCATGTATTATATTTATTATACAGCCTTTAAATTGTATCGCTATGGATATGGAAATGCTATGGGTGTAATACTTGCAATTTTTATTGCTGTATTATCTGCTGTTCAATTTAAACTGGCAAAAGAAAAGTAAGGGGCGTAAACTATGATAAAGACGAAGAAAAAAAATAATTTTGGAAATTCGGGCGTCCGAAGATTAACACCATATAGGGTATTTTGTCTGGTAGTTTTGGTGCTTTTGGCAATCGCCTTTACCTTCCCCCTATATTGGATTATTACCGGAGCCTTTAAAACACAGCAGTCAATTAATTCGGTAAACCCTGACTGGGTTCCTAAAGAATTTGTTCTTACTAATTTTCAAAAGCTCTTAAGTCGTCAAAAGGCACCTTTATTCGGTGAGGTGGGACCTATGGTTCCGGCGGCAATTCGTTGGCTGCTAAATACGGTATTTATGGCAGTGGCAGCAATGATTTTAACCTGCTTTACAGCTACTATGGCAGGATATGCCTTGGCTAAAAAAAGATTTCGCGGAGCAGTGGTTTTGTTTTCTTTGATTGTAGCTGCCATGGCACTTCCAAAACAGGTAATTTTAATTCCGCTTCTAAGAGAGATGAGTGCCTTGCATTTATACAATAAAATCTGGGCAGTTGTTTTACCGACAGTGGGTTGGCCTTTTGGTGTGTTTTTGATGAAACAGTTTTCAGAGGCGATTCCCAATGAACTTTTGGAGGCGGCAAGGATTGATGGTGCAAATGAGTGGAGTACTTTTGCTACCATTGTATTTCCTATCGTAAAACCGGGTGTGGGAGCGCTGGCTATTTTTACATTCATTAATAGTTGGAACGATTATTTTATGCAGTTAATTATGTTATCAAGTACCAATAAGCTTACGATTTCCCTGGGTATCGCCAAATTGCAGGCAGAAAATGCAACAGATTTCGGCTTGATTATGGCGGGTGCAACTTTAGCAGCAGTACCTATTTTGGCGGTATTTTTGGCTTTCCAAAAATACTTTACACAGGGAATTACCATGGGTGCGGTGAAAGGATAAGGAGAAAAAATGAGAAATTTAGAAAAATATCAGGGTATTATTCCGGCGTTTTACGCCTGCTATGATAAAGAGGGAGAGATTAGTCCCAAAGCAGTAAGAGAGCTGACAAGACATTTGATAAATAAAGGGGTAAAAGGACTTTATGTCAATGGTTCTTCAGGTGAGTGTATTTATTTGACTGTAGCGGAAAGAAAACTTGTTTTGGAGAATGTGATGGCAGAGGCAAAGGGGAAAGCCACAGTAATCTGCCACGTAGCCTGCAATAATACAAAAGAGAGTATGGAACTTGCCAAGCATGCACAGGAACTAGAGGTAGATGCAATTGCTGCTATTCCCCCCATTTATTTTCATCTACCGGATCATGCGATTGCACAGTATTGGAATGATATTAGCAAAGCGGCACCGGATACAGATTTTGTAATCTACAATATTCCACAGCTTGCAGGTGTGGCTTTAACTCCCTCTTTATTTGCAAAAATGAGGGAAAATGAGAGAGTAATCGGCGTGAAAAATTCCTCTATGCCGGTGCAGGATATCCAGATTTTTAAACAGCAGGCAGGGGAAGACTATATTGTTTTTAACGGTCCGGATGAGCAGTTTATCTCAGGAAGAGTCATTGGAGCAGATGCGGGTATCGGAGGCACTTATGGTGTGATGCCTGAATTGTTTTTGAAAATGGATGAACTGATTAGAAAAAATGACATAGAAAAAGCCAAAGAAGTGCAGTTTGCAGTAAATGAGATTATTTATACTATGTGCTCAGCCCATGGAAATTTATATGCAGTGATGAAAAGAATCCTTCAAATTAATGAAGGGTTAGATATAGGAAGTGTACGTTTGCCCCTGGCGGCATTGGCAGAGCAGGACGAAGAAATTTGTCAAAAGGCAGGACAAATGATTCGTGATGCAAAAGAGAAATATTTATAGGAAAAAGAGCCTGTGCTGACGATAAGCATGGGCTTTTCTCTACTTTTTATTTGTGTATAAAATGTGGTTTGCTAAAATAAAAGATAAGAATTGGTGAAATGAAAGAGGGAAAATTATGGTTAAGACAGTGGTGTGTTTGGGAGATTCTAATACTCATGGATTTAATGCGGAAAATGGAGGAAGATTTTTAAGAACGGAACGTTGGACGGGGATTTTACAAGAAAAGCTGGGTGAAGACTTTTATATTGTAGAAGAGGGACTTAATGGTCGTACCTGTGTCATTGATGATCCTATCACGGAGGGCTTATCTGCAAGAGAAGTAATTTCTCCGATTTTACTTACCCATGAACCGGTGGATTTGCTTGTGGTAATGTTGGGCACTAATGATGTGAAAGAACGTTTCCGTATGCGCCCTTATAATATAAAGGAGGGTATGAAAAGCCTGCTTTTAAAAGCGAAAAGTACGGTGGGGGCATGGAGAGAAGATAAACCTAAAATTCTTTTGGTCTGCCCTCCGCCTATATTAGATGATTATATGGATAGAATTTATGGAGAAGAGATGGGAGCGGGGTGCGCAGATAAGTCAAAAGCTTTGGCAGGACTTTATGAGGCTTTGGCTAAGGAAGTGAGATGTTTTTATCTGGATGGAGGATCCGTGGAAGGCGTTTCTATGGATGCACTCTGTGGAATGCATTTGAGCAAAACCAGCCATCAAAATTTGGGAAAAGCTCTGGCAGGAAAAATTGAAGAGATTTTTAAAGGGGAAGATTAAAGATTTTTTAAAGAAGTATAGCAGAAAGGGGATATAGGGTGAAACCGTATATTTGTATTGATATTGGAGGGACAGCGATTAAATATGGGGTGATTGAGAATGAAAAGATTATAGAAAAAGCAGTTATAGATACCCCAAAAGGCGGTCCCAAAATTCTTGAAAAGACAAAAGAAATTATAGAAACTTATCTGAAAAGAGGAAGCTATGGAGGGGTTTGTATTTCTACAGCAGGTATGGTAGATGTAGAAAATGGTAGAATTTTTCATGCGGCAGATACGATACCGGATTTTAAGGGGACAGAGTTTAAAAAAGAAATAGAGACTAGTTTTAAAATTACCTGTGAGATAGAAAATGACGTAAACTGTGCAGGATTGGCAGAGAGCATTTCAGGTGCAGGCAAGGGATGTAAAAGTATTCTTTGCCTGACGATAGGAACCGGGATTGGAGGATGTGCGGTTATAGGGGGAGAAGTTTTACATGGGTTTACAGGCAGTGCCTGCGAGATAGGTTATATGAGGATTCCGGGGGGTGTCTTTGAAAAGCTTGGAGCGGCAAGTGTTTTGACACAAAAAGTGGCAGAAAAAAAGGGAGAAGATAGGCTTAAGTGGAGTGGGATTCATATCTTTGAAGAAGCCAAAAAAAATGATAAAATATGTATAGAGGCGATTGATGAAATGTGCGATGTACTAGGTTTAGGTATTGCTAATTTATGTTATATACTAAATCCGCAAAAGGTGGTTTTGGGAGGTGGCATTATGGCGCAGGAAGATTACCTTTATCCCAGAATACGAAAAGCTATGGACAAGTATCTGATTCCGGTTCTTGCCGAAAATACAGAGTTGGCTATGGCTGAGCATAAAAATAATGCCGGGATGCTGGGGGCATATTACCATTTTATGAAAAGACAGCAAAAGAGAGGAAAACTATGATTATTAAAAATGCACTTGTTTATCGTGCGGATGGACATTTTGTAAAAGAAGATATATTTATAAAGAATGAGAGATTTGTGGAGGAATATATTCCCGAAGAAGGGGAAAAAGTAGTGGATGCCGAGGGGTGTTATGCTATACCGGGATTGATAGATATTCATTTTCATGGGGCGGTAGGCTATGATATTTGTGATGGAAGTATGGAGGCTTACGAAAAAATAGCGGACTATGAGTTGGAAAATGGGATTACTTCAATTTGTCCGGCGACTTTAACCTTACCGGTGGAAGAACTTTTGCATGTGTTAAAGACGGGGGCAGAGTTTGCTAAGCAGTCTAAGGGAGCAGATTTGGTAGGATTTAATATGGAGGGACCTTTTATCAGTTATGAAAAAAAAGGTGCCCAAAATGAAAAGTATATTAAAGGTTGTGACGAGGAATTGGTGGACGAATTTTTGCGGGCTTCCGAGGGGCTTGTGAAATTTGTTGGATTGGCGCCTGAGAGAAATGAAGACTTTGAAAATTATATCAGAAAAGTAAAGGGTAAGATAAGAGTATCTTTGGCACATACCAATGCAAAGTATGATTTGGCGAAAAAGGCTTTGGATGCGGGCGCTTGTCACGGTGTACATCTTTATAATGCCATGAGTGGTTTTTCTCATAGAGATACAGGAGTAGTCGGTGCCCTATCAGACAGTCCGCATGCCTTTTGTGAGATTATCTGTGACGGGATTCATGTTACACCGAGTGCGGTCAGAGCGGCTATGCGTCTTATGGGAAAAGACAGAATGGTTTTGGTTAGTGACAGTCTCCGCTCAACAGGAATGCCGGATGGGATTTATATGCTGGGAGGACAGGAAGTAGAGAAAAAGGGTAGTTCTTGCTGTCTGGTAAAAGGAGGAAATCTGGCAGGTTCCGTTACTAATTTAAGGGACTGTATGAAAAATGTGGTAAAAACAATGGAAATTCCTTTGGAGACGGCAATACAGTGTGCGACTTTAAATGCAGCGAAAAGTATAGGGATTGACAAGGATTATGGAAGTATTGAGATAGGAAAGTTTGCGGATGTTGTATTGCTTAAACAAAGTGAAGATTTAGACCTAGTTGGAGTTATTAAACGAGGAAGAGAAGTTAAAAAATCGCTGAGACCATAAGGTTTCAGCGATTTTTTTATATCAAGCCCTAAATTTTGTTCAATATTCAAGTTTATTTGTATTTATAGAAGCCTTCTCCCGCATTAATACCGGTTTTGCCGGCATCGATGTATTCTTTTAATTTGGCAGCTACTCTACCCGGTAAAGATTCAGGA
>DATCYL010000276.1:0-7711 GCA_036570305.1 Lachnospiraceae bacterium | reverse complement strand
AAACCCGGCAGATACGGGACAGATTCTCGGGCTTTTGGCAGTGTTTTATCCCTATTACCAAAAGGGATTATCTATTTATCCGGATTTTGATAAAAAGATACTGGAAGGAGAGATTTTCTTAAAAGGATCTATACAGGTCTATAAACTTTTGCTTGTAGCATGGCACTTATATCGGTGTAAGGAATTACATTATTTAATCAATAGATATGGAGGAAGATAAAGATGTTGGAAAATAACAATTTTAAAGATACTGTGGAAGCTTTGTTTAAGGGGATGGATAGTTTTATCAGTTCCAAAACAGTGGTTGGGGAGCCTATTTATGTGGATGATACAACTATTATTCCACTAGTGGATGCCAATTTCGGTGTAGCCGCCGGAGCTTTTTTGCAGGAGAAGAAAAATAATGGTGCCGGCGGTATGGGAGGAAAGGTCACTCCGTCAGCTATTTTAGTCATTTCTAAGGGGAATATTAAACTGGTAAATATAAAAAATCAGGATGGATTAACCAAAGTTTTGGATATGGTGCCGGATATTGTCAATAAATTCAGCAAAAAAGAAGAGAAAATGGATGTGAAAGTGGAAAAGGCAGTTTTAAAAGCGGCTAAAATGGAAGAGGGCGAGTAAGTCTGCTTCATCGATGGCATTTGATATTTTGTCCTATAAGCCAAAATAAGACATAAAAAAAAGACTTTAAAGTCTTTTTTTTATGTCTTATTTTTAAGCTCGTTCAACTTTTCCTGATTTTAAGCAAGAAGTACATACATACATCTTCTTTGCAGCTCCGTTTACTTTTACTTTTACGGACTTAATGTTTGATTTCCACATTTTGTTGCTTCTTCTATGTGAATGACTTACGTTATTACCGAAATGAGCACCTTTTTCGCAAACAGCACATTTTGCCATGATAGCACCTCCTTGACTCTGACTTTAAAAACTTGCAAGACACAAACTCACAACACGTGTTATTTTAGCAGAAGAAACAGGCTTTTGCAAGTACAAATATAAAATTTTAATTTATTATTTCCATTTTTCATAAAACAAGGTATAATACTAACATATTAAACCCTATAGGAGGTATTGGTATGGGAGCACACGTAAAGTCTGAACTGGGAGAAATTATTATTGATACAGATGTTATTGCGACCTACGCAGGCAGCGTTGCTGTAGAATGCTTTGGAATCGTCGGCATGGCAGCGGTGAGTATGAAAGACGGCCTGGTTAAAATATTAAAGCGTGACAGCTTAAAGCATGGTATTCATGTAAGTTTACAAGAAAATGAAATCTCCTTGGAGTTTCATGTGATAGTTGCTTATGGAGTCAGCATATTGGCTTTGTCTGAGAATCTGATGAGCAATGTAAAGTATAAAGTAGAGGCTTTTACAGGAATGAAGATTAAAAATATCAATGTTTTAGTCGAAGGCGTTCGTGTAATTGATTAGTTAGGGAGGATTTTGTTTTGAGTACAAATATATTAAATGCCGATATTTTGTCAAAGATGTTTTTGGCGGGAGCCAGAAATCTGGAGGCAAAGAAAGAATGGATTAATGAATTAAATGTGTTTCCTGTACCGGATGGTGATACAGGAACCAATATGACACTTACAATTATGTCGGCAGCAAATGAAGTGGCAGGTCTTGAGTCGCCTAGTGTGGAAGAGTTGGCAAAGGCGATTGCGTCAGGTTCACTAAGAGGTGCCAGAGGAAATTCGGGAGTTATTTTATCACAGTTACTCCGTGGCTTTACCAAAGGTATTACAGAACATGAAAAATTAGATGCGATTGCTATTTCCTTAGCTATGGAAAAGGCGGTAGAAACTGCTTATAAAGCAGTAATGAAGCCAAAAGAGGGAACTATTTTAACGGTTGCAAAAGCGGCAGCGACAAAGGCATTGGAACTTGCTGAATCAGCAGAAGATTTAGGTCCTTTTTTTAAGGCAATCCTAGATTATGCAAATGAAATTCTTGCAAAGACTCCGGAGATGTTACCTGTTTTAAAAGAGGCGGGTGTAGTGGATTCCGGTGGACAAGGTCTGGTGGAGGTATTGCAGGGAGCTTTGGATGCCTTTGAGGGCAAAGAAGTGGATTATAGTGCATTTACTCCCACAGTTTCTAAGTCTTCTGCAGTGAAAATCAGTCCTCAAACAGAAGTGGATATCAAGTTCGGTTACTGTACCGAGTTCATTATTAATTTAGAAAAAGAATTCCCTGAGGAAGAGGAGGATAAATTTAAAGACTATCTCTTATCTATTGGAGATTCTTTGGTATGTGTAGCTTATGATGATATTGTAAAAGTACATGTTCATACCAATGATCCTGGTCTTGCTATTTCAAAAGCTTTGACCTATGGTTCTCTTTCACGTATGAAAATTGACAATATGAGAGAAGAGCATGAAGAAAAACTAATCAAAGAATCTGAAAAACAGGCAGCTTTAGAAAAAGAGAGGAAAAGAAAAAGCAAACCTGCAAAAGAGGTTGGCTTTATTGCGGTATCTATAGGCGAGGGAATGGGACAGCTTTTTAAAGAATTGGGAGCAGATTACCTGATTGAGGGTGGACAGACCATGAACCCCAGTACGGAAGATATGTTAAAGGCCATTGATAATGTAAATGCAAAAACTATTTTTATTTTGCCGAATAATAAAAATATTATATTGGCGGCAAATCAGGCGCAAAGTCTGGTAACTGATAAAGAAATTTTTGTAATACCGACAAAAACTGTACCACAGGGAATTTCAGTATTAATTAATTATGTACCTGAAAAAACAGTTCTTCAGAACGAAAAAATCTTTTTAGAAGAAATCGGCAGAGTAAAAACAGGGCAGGTAACTTACGCCGTTCGTGACACCCGCATTGATGATAAGGAAATCCATCAGGGAGACATTATGGGTATCGGTGATAGTGGAATTTTGGCGGTAGGTAAGGAAGTGTTATCTGTAGCTAAAGAAATGATTCAAGCTATGATGGACGAGGATTCAGAACTAATCAGTATCTATTATGGAGAAGATATGACAGAGGAGTCGGCGACAGCTCTGGCACAAGAAGTGGAAGAATTATATCCGGACTGTGATGTGGAAGTAAATTATGGCGGACAACCGATTTATTATTGTATTGTTTCGGTAGAATAGTAAAAAAAGGAGCTCTTTTAGGCTCCTTTTTACGTTGTGGTGATGAGTAGAGTAAAGTCTGTTTGCCAAAGTATATTCGTCGGTCGTAAATCAGCTTAAAAAGCGTGCTTTAAGGCTGTTTAGCATTATTTTTAAAATGAAAGAGAAAACAAGAGGAAAGAAGATGTTACTGGAGGATTCCATTCGTAGTATAAAAGGTGTGGGAGAAAAAACACAGAAACTTTTAAATAAACTGGGAATTTTTACCGTGCAGGATTTGGTGGATAACTATCCTAGGGATTATGACCTGTATGAAAAACCCCTTCCATTAGAAAACATAAAAACGGATAAAAAATGTGCCGTTCAAGGGTTTATTAATAGAAAGGTGTCTGTGAATAAAAAGGGACGTTTGTCTGTGATTACCACCACAATTGGTCAGGGAGACAGGCAATTGAGGCTTACATGGTTTAATCAACCCTATTTAGTGAGTTTGTTAAGAACAGGGTCTACCTTTATATTTCGAGGAAAAGTTGTCTTTCAAAAAGGCTATTATCTAATGGAGCAGGCGGAAATTTTTACCTTGGGACAGTATGAGGATAAATGCAACTCTTTGCAACCAATCTATGGTTTAACTAAGGGACTGACCAATAAAGCCCTTATGAAAATGACAAAAGAGGTGCTAAACACTTATCCTTTGCAAGGAATGGAATTTTTGCCGGAAGAGATTTTAAGAAGGTATGATCTGGGGGAATATAAAGATAGTATTGTAAAAATGCACTTTCCAAAAGACATAGAGGATTATAGACAAGGTAGGAAACGTTTTGCTTTTGAAGAGTTATTTTTGTTCATTATGGCAATGACAAAGATGAAGGCGGAAAGGCAGGATAAGGAAAATCCTTATCCGCTAAAAAAGGTCTGGGAGACCGAAGAAGTGATTGAGCATCTCCCTTTTACCCTGACAAAGGCGCAGTGGAATACTTGGATGCAAATAGAAGAAGATCTTAGATCTTCGAAATTGATGTCTAGGCTGGTGCAGGGAGATGTTGGAAGTGGAAAAACTATACTTGCTTTTTTAGCCATGCTTATGGTTGCTCAAAATGGTTATCAAAGTGCAATTATGGTGCCTACAGAAGTTTTAGCAAAGCAGCATTATGAGGCGTTATGTAAACTTTTGGAAGACAATGGACTTGAGCAGTTTTCTCCCGTTTTGTTGACCGGACATATAAAAGGTAAAGAGAGAAAACTCATCTATGAGAAAATTCAAGACGGGTCTGCAAAAATGATTGTGGGGACACAGGCGCTTTTTCAAGAAAAAACGAACTATGCAAACTTAGCTTTAGTAATTACAGATGAACAACATCGGTTTGGTGTAAATCAAAGAAAGGCATTGGCTACAAAAGGCGGTTATCCTAATGTTTTAGTTATGAGTGCTACACCTATTCCGCGAACTTTGGCAATTATACTTTATGGGGATTTGGATATTTCCCTTGTAGATGAATTGCCTGCCAATCGTCTGCCTATCAAAAACTGTGTGGTTTCCACTTCTTACCGGCCGACTGCCTATAAATTCATAGAAAAGGAAATTGAAAAAGGGCATCAGGCCTATGTGATTTGTCCTATGATTGAAGAAAATGAAGACAGTGATTTGGAAAATGTTATAAGCTATGCGGATAAATTAAAAGCGGTTTTTGGAGAAAAAATAGGAGTTTCCATCCTGCATGGAAAGATGTCAAGTCAAGAAAAAAATGAGATTATGGGAGCTTTTAGTGAAAATAAAAGTCAGATACTGGTATCTACAACAGTCATTGAAGTAGGAATAAATGTTCCGAATGCCACAGTGATGATGATAGAAAATGCAGAGCGGTTCGGTCTTGCTCAGCTTCATCAATTGCGAGGTAGAGTAGGGCGTGGAGATGCTCAGTCTTATTGTATTTTTATGGAGGGAAATCAAACGGAAGAAACCCAAAAACGATTGGAAATTTTAAATAAATCTAATGATGGTTTTGAAATAGCGGCAAAGGATATGGAACTGAGAGGACCGGGTGATCTTTTAGGAATACGCCAAAGCGGTATGATGAATTTTCAGGTGGCAGATATTTATCAGGACTATCAACTGCTGGCGGGAGCAAAGGAAGCGGTGGGGACGATCTTATCAAAAGATTATGATTTGAAAGAAGAAAAACATCAAGGAATTGCTGAAAAATTAGAGAAAATGTTAGAGGAAGATATGCTGAATCAGTCTATATAGAAAATTTTCAAGAAGTTTCAGGGAATTTTTATTTGTTGGGGATAGGAGAGAGTTCGCTAAAACTATTTGATATATATCGGTAGATTTGCTATAATAAAAGCAATTTAGTAACCAAATGAGGTGGAATTATGAATGTAGGAATTATTGCACACAATAGCAAAAAAAGTTTGATAGAGGATTTTTGTATTGCATATAAAGGAACCTTAGAAAAGCATGAAGTTTATGCGACCGGTACGACAGGCAGAAGAATCGAAGAGGTTACAAATCTGCGTGTACACAAGTTCCTTCCGGGAAGTATTGGCGGGGATAAGCAGTTTACGGAAATGATTGAAAGAGGGGATATGGATTTGGTTATTTTCTTTTATAATCCGTCCATGATTAATCCAAAAGAGCCGGATGTAGCACAGGTCATTCGTTGCTGTGACCAGTACAATATTCCCCTGGCAACTAATATCGGTACAGCAGAATGTTTGATATTAAGTCTGCAAAGAGGGGATTTGGACTGGAGACTTACCCTAAAAGAAAATATTAATTTTTAGGAGCTTTTATGAGAGTAATTTCGGGAAAAGCAAAAAGTTTAAAGCTAAAAACTATAGATAGTGACAAGACAAGACCGACTACTGACCGTACAAAAGAAACTTTATTTAATATGATGCAAGGATATATCCCCTGCCGTCGTTTTTTGGATTTGTTCAGTGGTAGCGGGGCTATTGGAATAGAGGCTTTAAGCAGGGGGTCTCAAGAGGCTGTTTTTATTGAACATAATGTAAAGGCTATAAAGTGTATCAGAGAAAATTTGCGTTTTACACATTTGGAAGATCAGGCTCAGATTCTTGTTGGAGATGTTTTAAAAGAAATAAAAGAGCTAAGAGGGACAGAGCCTTTTTCCTGCATATTTATGGATCCGCCTTACAATAAAGGCTTAGAGAGAGAGGTTTTAGAGATTTTATCTATAGAAAACCTACTTGAAGAAGATGGTATATGTGTTGTGGAAGCATCTTTAGAGACGAACTTTTCTTATTTGGATAGTTTAGGATTTGAAGTTGTTAAGGAAAGAAAATATAAGAGTAATCAACACATTTTTTTGAAAAAGAAGAGGGAAGAAGATTTATGACAATTGCTGTATATCCGGGATCCTTTGACCCGGTAACTAACGGACATTTGGATGTTGTAAAAAGAGCGTCTAAACTATTTGATATTCTCTATATAGGAGTTTTGGATAATTATAAAAAAACTCCGTTGTTTTCTGTGGAGGAACGTGTTAATATACTCAAGGAAGTAACCAAAGATTTGGGTAATGTATATGTGTGTCCATTTTCGGGATTGGCGGTGAATTTCGCCAGAGAATGCGGAGCTAAAGTGATTGTAAGAGGACTTCGTGCCATTACAGATTTTGAATACGAATTACAGCTTGCCCAGACAAATAGGGTTTTGGCTCCGGATATTGATACTATGTTTTTGACAACCAGTTTGGAATATGCATATTTAAGTTCCACGACAGTAAAAGAGGTTGCTCTTTTTAATGGAAATATCCAAAAGTTTGTGCCTACTTATGTGCTTGAAAAAATACAGGAAAAAGTAAGAGAAAATAAAGGAGAGTTAAGATGAGCAGTAGAATTGAGCAAATCATTGAAGAAATCGAAGAATATGTAGATAGTTGTAAATACCAGCCCTTGTCCACTACAAAAATTGTAGTAAATAAAGAAGAGTTGGAGGAGAGGCTTCGTGAGCTTCGTCTTAAAACTCCGGATGAAATTAAGCGTTATCAAAAGATTATCAGTAATAAAGATGCAATTTTGGCAGATGCTCAGGCAAAGGCAGATGCTTTGATTGAAAATGCAAAACAACAGTGTCAGGAGTTGGTTAGTCAGCATGAAGTTATGCAGCAGGCTTATGCTCAGGCAAATGAAACTATCAACAATGCCAACCAACAGGCACAGAGTATTTTGGATGCAGCTACACAGGATTCTAACAGTATCCGCTTAAGTGCTATTTCTTATACCGATGAAATGCTTTCTAATTTAGAGCAGATTATGAGTAGTACTTTAGACGATGCAGGGGCAAAATACAGTAATTTTATTAATTCTTTAGCAAGTTGCAGAGATGTGGTAGTTAAAAACCGCAGTGAATTAGCACCACAGACAGCTCAGGCAGCTGCATTGAATATAGATACCGATACAGATGCAGATGACGAGGAATTTGAAGAAGAATAAAATGAATCCAATCCAAACCTTGATAATAAGTTGGGATAAATAAAATGTTAAAGAATCCGGGAAGAGTTTTCTCGGGTTCTTTTTTGTTATGGGGACAAGTCGAACACCGGTTATTGACAAACCGTATTAGTTTATCACTAATTAGTT
>DATCYL010000275.1:0-1913 GCA_036570305.1 Lachnospiraceae bacterium | reverse complement strand
CTGCTACTTTTAACGGGAACTTTTAAAAGCAGTGTTTTCGCCGATGCTGCGGTTGCAGAAGATCCGGCAACAAATCCGGATTATTTTGGGCCTATTACCAGAGAAACTATTAATTTTACAATTACCTATATTGCGGATGAAAGTATGACGGTGGGCAGTAACAGGGTAGCTGTCTATGGAGAATATGGTGCACGTGAAAGATGGGTAAGCGACAGTGGAGAGATTTGGTATACTCGAAAAGAACCTGTTCATCAGGTGGTTTATGTTGGAACGAAATCAACACAAGTAACTACTTATACGGACTATAAAACAATCTATAAAGCAGATGAAACTGTGACGGCAGGAGAAGTAAGCCAAGTTCAGGAAGGTCGTCTGGGGACACGCTTAGTGGAAACTTTCTATTCCTTAGATGAAAAGACGGGAGAGGTAAGCCCTAAAGAGGAAAAGGTAACTGTAGTGGATGTTTTGGATCAGGTATATAAGGTTGGAACAAAACCTCAATCCATCAGTAAAAGCGTAGATTTCGCTACAGACTACATCAAAGACAATACTCTTGAGGAAGGAAAAGAGATCGTAAAAGAAGAGGGTGCAAAGGGGAAAGAGAGCCACACTATTACTTTTTCTGTGAATGAAAATACAGGGGAAGTAAGTCCTACGACAGAAAGTAGCTTTGTGCCTCCTAAAAACAGGGTGATTTTGGTGGGAACAAAGAAAGTAGCTATTAAGGAAGGAAAAATCCCAACACTACCTAAAGGAAAAGAAGAACTTAAAAAGAAAGAAGAACCTAAGAAGGAACAAGAGATTAAGATAGATAAAAAAGAAAAAAATATTGGACCGATAGAGGATAAGTCGGTGAAAAAGAAAATGGTAAGTAAAAGTAAGCCGGCTCCAAAAACTTTAGATGAGAGCAAGAGCACAGACTATAGTTTACTTTTATTCTTTTCTTTAGCATTTATAATCGGCATATTCGGTAGGAAAACTATTTGCAGGAAAAATTAGATATACTAATATGTCCGTCGGAAAATCAGGCCCCCCACAAAAGGAGGGGCTTTTTCAATGGTAGAGTAGAAAAGAAATAAAAAAACTGTTATACTTAAAACATCTAAATGTTACAGATATTTTTATTAAGGCGCCTAGCGCTTTTTTTAATTAAAAGGAGTAAAAACATATGACAACTTTAAAAGAAAATAAAATGGGAACGATGCCGATACCTAAGCTTTTATTTTCCATGGCATTACCTATGATTTTATCTATGCTGGTGCAAGCTTTATATAATTTGGTGGACAGTATTTTTGTAGCACAGATTAATGAAAATGCGTTATCGGCAGTTTCCTTGGTTTTTCCTATACAAAACTTAATGATTGCTTTGTCATCGGGAACCTGTGTGGGTATTAACTCTCTCTTGTCAAGGAGACTGGGAGAGAAAGACTATGATAATGCATATAAAGTGGCACATAATGGCTTGCTTTTGGCAGGACTTACCTATCTGATATTTGCGACGATATCACTTACATTTGCCGACGTTTTTTTAAGAATACAGACAGATAATCAAGAAATTATCACTTATGCAAAACAATATATGACTGTGATATGTGCTATGTCTTTTGGTTTGTTTTTTACAATGACGTTAGAGAGACTTTTGCAGTCTACCGGACTTACACATTTGTCTATGATTTCCCAGATTTCAGGAGCTTTATTTAACTTAATTTTTGACCCGATTCTTATATTTGGTTTGCTTGGATTTCCTAAAATGGGAGTGATGGGGGCGGCACTTGCTACAGTATCAGGGCAGATTTTGGGGATTTTTATAGCTTTATGTTTGAATATCAGGTATAACAAAGAAATTAAATTCTCCCGGCATTTTTTGCGTTTTGATAAGGAAATTGTCAGTCAAATTTATATTGTAGCGGTTC
>DATCYL010000274.1:0-5191 GCA_036570305.1 Lachnospiraceae bacterium | reverse complement strand
CTAAGGGCAAAGGAAGACTATCTGATGGGTATTAATTTCTCGCGTCTTTTATCTTTAAAATATGGAAATAGTGTGGCTCAGTACTTAGGCAAACCCTATATAGCTATCGCAGTAGGTCGTGTTATGACCTGTGTTTTAGGGATGGTTGTTAAGAGAGAGCGTGAGATTCGAGAATTTGTAAAAACCCCCTTTTACCGGATTTTAGCAAATCTGGGTTCGGAGGATACCTCTTTTGAGTGTGAATGGAAAGCCCTGGAGGGGAGTAGGTATTTTCAATCACCTCTCCTTTATAAGGAAAATGGTTTCAGAAAAAAAGAGGATGCTAAAATTCTCTTAGAGGAAATAAAAAAGACCCAGCCCTTTACCGCCTTGGTGGAAAGTCTGGAAAAGAAAAAAGAGAAGAAAAATCCTCCTTTACTTTATAACCTGGCAGAACTTCAAAATGAATGTTCCCGCCTTTTTAAAATCAGCCCTGATGAAACCTTAAAAATCACACAGGAACTCTATGAGAAAAAATTAGTCACTTACCCTCGTACAGACGCCCGTGTTTTATCTTCGGCAGTAGCAAAAGAAATTACCAAAAATCTGCGTGGTCTTGTAAACTATGACAAAGCCGGAAACTTTGCCGGTGAAATTTTATCCCAAAAAGCTTATTTAAACCTAACAAAGAGCCGATATGTAAACGATAAACAGATTACCGACCACTATGCAATTATTCCGACCGGACAGGGGACTCAGCAGACTCTTTCTTTGTCTGCAACTTCACAAAAAGTATATGAAATTATTGTACGCAGATTTTTGAGCATTTTTTATCCTGCAGCTACCTATCAAAAAATAAGTGTAACAACTAAGATAGGTAGAGAACCTTTTTTTTCCTCTTTAAAATTTTTATTAGAAGAAGGATATTTAAAAGTAATTCCTAATTCTTTTGAAAAAAAGAACGAAAATATATCCGATAATAAAAAAGAAAACCTTATGAAAAATTTAAAAAAGGGCAACCTTTTGGATATTTCAAAACTTTTTATTAAAGAAGGAGAAACATCACCGCCAAAACGCTATACTTCAGGGTCTATGATTCTTGCTATGGAAAATGCAGGACAATTGATTGAAGATGAGGAACTTCGCTCTCAAATTAAGGGAAGCGGAATAGGAACCAGTGCCACCAGAGCTGAAATTTTAAAAAAACTTATCAGCATTCGTTATTTGAAACTAAATAAAAAAACTCAGATAATCAGTCCTGAACTTTTGGGTGAAATGATTTTTGACGTAGTAAATAATTCTATACGTTCTCTTTTAAATCCTGAACTTACAGCCAGTTGGGAAAAGGGATTAACCCTTGTGGCTGAGGGCACAATTACAGAAGAGGAGTATATGGAAAAACTGGAGCACTTTATAAAAATCAGAACAGAAGGAGTAAAGGGTGTGAATAATCAGTATTCTTTGCGACAATATTTTGACAAAGCAAAATCTTTTTATAAAATGCCGACCTTCAAAAAAAGAAAGGATGAAAGTAAAAATGAATAAAATAACCATAGAACAATTATTTGATTTAAAAGAGACAATCGCAAGAGAACTTTTTACAGGAAAGACCTATCCCTGGGAAGTTTTGCCTTTGATTGGGCACTTTATTGTAAATCTGGGACAGACCTTAAGTGAAAATGACTATGATAAGATTGGGGAAAATATTTGGATTTCTAAAAGTGCCGTGGTAGCACCCAGTGCATCTATTACAGGTCCTTGTATTATAGGACACCACACAGAAGTAAGACACTGTGCATTTATTAGAGGAAATGCTTTGGTGGGCGAAAATTGTGTCGTCGGAAACTCGGTAGAATTAAAAAATGTCATTCTCTTTAATAATGTGCAGGTTCCGCATTATAATTACGTGGGAGATTCCGTTTTAGGTTTTAAATCTCATATGGGAGCCGGTTCGATTACATCCAATGTAAAGTCAGATAAGACATTGGTAGTAGTAAAAGACGGGGATTTGTCCTACGAGACCGGACTTAAAAAATTCGGAACAATTTTAGGAGATTTTGTGGAAATAGGTTGTAATTCTGTTTTAAATCCCGGCTCTATTATTTGTCCTCACTCAAATATTTATCCCACCTCCAGTGTACGCGGTGTTGTGCATCCACACTCTATTTATAAAAGCAGCAAAGAGATTATTGAAAAAAAACTCTCTTAAAAGAAATATAAGCGAATACCATACAGGCATAATAGGTGTAAAGGATAGAAAAAATAGAAAAAGTACTTCATGGATAAGCCTCTTTTCCCGTTATATAAGTTAATAGGAATAAAAGCAAATATAGCGGGGGCTTCCCATAGAAGACTCAATGCTCCAACAAGGCTGAATAAGAAGCGATTTTTATGAAAAAGATATAAAATAAAAATCAATGCAATTCCTTTGTAGCCATAATCAGAGCGTAAAACATAACTTGATACATATCCTCCAAGTAAGAGCAGGGGGATCTGCATATACAGTTTATCTTCGCATCTTTCCCATGCCCATAGAACCCCAAATCCTACCAATAAAGTAAAAAACACATTTTGATAGTCCCATGCAAAAAGTTGATTTCTAAAGGCTAAGTCAAAAGGAATTTCCGAAAGTAGTGCAAATAAAAAAAGACGAAGGCTGTAGTTTTTTTTGTTTTTTGTATGAAGAAACCCCTCTACCAAAAGAAAGCAAAAAATCGGAAAAGCAATTCGTCCTATCATTCTAAGTTTCATATCCAAATCAAAATAAAAGCCATAACTTTTAACATCTGTAAAAAATCCCCTTATTAATAGCTGTTCAATAAGAGCCGCCCCTATATGGTCAATTAGCATAGTAATAATGGCAATGATTTTTAAACTGCTACCTGATAAAATTTGAAATTTTTTCCAAAAATTCACTTCCATAAAAAGCTCCTTTTCTTTATTATAATATTGAAACTAATGTAGCATAAAAAGATGGAAAAGTCATTATAGGAGGAAAAAAGAAATGTTAGTGGTTTATGCAAAATGTATCGTCAGCGCACAAAATGTAGATGAGTTTTTAAGTCTGGCAAAAGAACTGGTCAATGAAACAAGAAAAGAAGAAAGTAATATCAGCTATGAACTTATTAAAGAAAAAGGAGATAAAAGCCTTTACGCTTTTTTAGAAAAATGGCCAAATAAAGAGGCACTTGATTTACACATGGAAACCTCCCATTTTACGAGATTAATTCCCCAAATAGAAAAGGTAGTCATTGGTGGTGTGGATATCGCAGTTCATGACTTAATTGTTTAATAAAAAACAATGTTTGTGTGGACTAACCCTGCCTTTTTATGAGAGAATATTTATGCGTATGGAAGTAAATAGTAGATATTTTCTTAAAGTAATCGCGTATTCATATTTGAAAGGAGATTTACAATGATTTATTCGCATGAAGTTGAAATGATGTGCCCAATTCATCAAGGTGTAAACCATGGTGCCGCACCAATCCCACAAGAGGGAAAATGGGTACAGTCAAAAGAGATTAAAGATATTTCCGGTTTTACACATGGAGTAGGCTGGTGTGCACCTCAGCAGGGAGCATGTAAGCTCAGCCTTAACATCAAAGATGGAATTATCCAGGAAGCTCTTGTTGAGACTATCGGATGTTCAGGTATGACACACTCAGCAGCAATGGCAGCTGAAATTTTACCGGGAAGAACATTGTTGGAGGCATTAAATACAGACTTAGTTTGTGATGCAATTAATACGGCTATGAGAGAATTATTCTTACAGATCGTTTACGGACGTTCACAGAGTGCTTTCTCAGAAGACGGACTTCCTATCGGTGCCGGACTTGAAGACTTAGGAAAAGGACTTCGTTCTCAGGTTGGTACTATGTACGGTACTTTAGAAAAGGGACCTCGTTACTTGGAAATGGCAGAAGGATATGTAACAGGTATTGCTCTTGATGAGGATGATCTTATCATCGGATACCAGTTTATTAACTTTGGAAAATTCATGGATTTCATGAAAGCTGGAGATTCAGCTGAAGATGCACTTGAAAAAGCTAAGGGTCAGTATGGTCGTGTAGCAGATGCTGCTAAAATTATTGATCCACGTAAACAGTAAGGAGGGAATAAAAACATGGCTTTATTTGAATCATATGAAAGACGTATTAAACAAATCGATGCTGCTTTAAACAGCTATGGTATTTCTTCCATTGAAGAAGCTGAAAAAATCACTAAAGATGCCGGTTTAGATGTATACAAACAAATAGAAGGAATTCAGCCTATCTGTTTTGAAAATGCTAAATGGGCTTACGTTGTAGGTGCTGCAATCGCAATTAAAAAGGGATGCAAAAGAGCAGCTGATGCAGCAGCAGCTATCGGAGAAGGTCTTCAGGCTTTCTGTATTCCGGGTTCTGTTGCTGACCAGCGTAAAGTAGGTCTTGGACACGGTAACTTAGGAAAAATGTTATTAGAGGACGATACCAAATGTTTCGCATTTTTAGCAGGTCACGAATCCTTTGCAGCAGCAGAGGGTGCTATTGGTATTGCTGAAAAAGCAAACAAAGTTCGTAAAGAGCCACTTAGAGTTATCTTAAACGGTCTTGGTAAAGATGCTGCACAGATTATTGCACGTATCAACGGATTCACTTTCGTAGAGACTGAAATGGACTATCATACCGGAGAGGTAAAAGAAGTATTTAGAAAAGCTTACTCTACCGGTCTTCGTTCCAAAGTTAACTGCTACGGTGCCAATGATGTAACTGAAGGTGTTGCTATCATGCACAAAGAAGGTGTGGATGTATCTATTACCGGTAACTCTACCAATCCGACCAGATTCCAGCACCCTGTTGCAGGTACTTATAAAAAAGAATGTGTAGAGCAGGGTAAAAAATACTTCTCTGTAGCTTCCGGTGGTGGAACAGGACGTACTCTTCACCCTGATAATATGGCGGCAGGACCGGCTTCTTATGGTATGACAGATACTATGGGACGTATGCACTCTGATGCTCAGTTTGCAGGTTCTTCTTCAGTTCCCGCTCACGTAGAAATGATGGGACTTATCGGTGCAGGTAATAACCCGATGGTAGGTATGACTGTTGCTGTTGCTGTATCGATTGAGGAAGCAGCGAAAGCAGGTAAGTTCTAAAAAACAAAATTTAAAAAGCGTGAAAAAAGGCTTGAAATCAATGGTTTCAAGCCTTTTTGTTTTGACCAGAGCAAGGGG
>DATCYL010000273.1:0-20623 GCA_036570305.1 Lachnospiraceae bacterium | reverse complement strand
GTATTGCATTTAGCAATACAGTTTAAATTTCGCAAAGAAAAACTTTAAGATAAAGAGAATTTTTAAAATCAACATCTTAGACCTTTAAATAGACACACATAAGAAAAGAGGACTGCACCTGCAATCCTCTTTTCTTACTTTCTTCAAGTTTTATTCTATTTTCCTAAAATCGATTTAAGAAACCATAGCTGTTTGTTGTAGTAGTCTACATGTCCTTCTAATAAAGAAACTGCGCTAAACCAGCCCTCCTCATCAGAGGCATTTCTAAGTTCCACTGCTGATTTGCTAAGGCTTTCTAAATCTTCTACCAAAATCTCCCAAACTTCTTCGTCAGCAAAATTTCTTGCATCAAGCTCTTTGATTTTTGCATTTGCAAGGTAATCACTTAACTTGCAATCCGGCATAACACCATAAATCTTTTGGTGTTCCGCTACTGCATCAAAATACTCAAATACTTGGTTATATAATTCTTCAGTAAACTGGTGTACCGCCACAAAAGCTTTACCTTGTACATTCCAGTGTAAATTGTGAAGTTTAAAGTTTACCACTGCTAAGTCTGCCAGATACTGATTAAATTCTTTTTGTAATTTCATAAATGTTTCCTCCTCTTTTTTGTTATTTATAATAGTAATTATTACTGTTATTATTTATGAGTTTAGTATATGACCATTTGCCTCATTTGTCAAGTGCTTTTTCAAAATTTTATTGTACGCAATCTTTTTTCACAAAAAACAATAATCCACTAATTACTCCCCTTGCTTTCCACACTATTTCTTTACTACCTTTCTTTTCACTTTTATAAAAAATAGCAAAGAAAATATTTTTTAATTTTTAATGCGATTCTTTCTTATAAATTTCGCTTTTTATTTACTTTTTATAGTTTTATCTTGTGATTCAATTTTATTATTATTACAATTAGAATATACTATGATTATCAAGGAGGAATAAGCCTGAAAAATCTATTTTAACCATAATAATTTTTCAGGCTCTGTTTACTAAATGACTACTTCTAAATTAAAATTATCGCATTGATTAGCATGCTCTTGGATCACATAGCCCTATTTATACCCCATACACCTGTTTATTTTCATTGGCTTGGTAGAATATCTGCTCCCATCTTCATGTTTTGTATGGGGAATGCATCACACAAGACATCCTCGCAAACATTTATATATTTTATATGCTTTCCATGTAATCATGGGAATTCTAAATGAATGTTTTTTGAATAGTGATTTAAACATATTCAGCACTTTAGTGAATATAGGGATGATTATCTACCTGCTAGAGAACTCAAAAAACAAGAAAAAAATCTTTCTTTTATTTTTTTCTTATCAAGTGATTATCTTTTTTCTGTATAATACCAATTTAAATCCAACAATTTATTTTCTGATTAGAGTTCTTGCTGTAAATATATTTTTTTGTGAGGGCGGATTCATCTTTATAATATTTGGACTTATTATTTACTATCATAAAAATCACATAATGAGGGCATATCTTCTGTTTATGCCCTTATTCATTATTCTTTCAGAAATTCTTCCTAGAATAAATCTACACATGGAATTTCTAGGATATCGCCTGTTTGGCTTTGCACAAATAGTTCTTAATCTGTTAGTCTTTAATAATCCTTTTTATTCTATTAATACTTTATCCCTCCACTATGTATTCTTTGAAAATTATCAGTGGATGATGGTTTTCTCATTACCTTTCATTCTTTTCTACAATGGAGAACGTGGAAAATATAATAAATACTTTTTTTATATAGCCTATCCCACACACATTTTACTTTTATCTTTTGTAGGCACTTTATAGAGAATATAAAAAATAGCGGAGAAAACAGATATCTATCTTGTTTCCTCCACTATTTTTATAATTTTTATTCCTCAAACTCTCCTGCCAAAGCAGCTACAGTCTGTTTTGCGTCTCCGTAAATCATAACTGTATTATCATTTGTAAAGAGCGGATTTTCTATTCCTGAGAATCCCGTTCCCTGTCCACGTTTTAAGACAAATACAGTTCTTGCCTCAAAGGCATTGATAATAGGCATTCCGTAGATTGGTGAACTTTCGTCATCTAAAGCCGCCGGATTTACTACGTCATTGGCTCCGATAATAATTGCCACATCCTGCATAGACATCTGTGGATTCATTTCGTCTGCGGTCTTTAACTGTTCGTAGGCTACATCCGCCTCAGCAAGAAGTACATTCATGTGACCCGGCATTCTTCCCGCTACCGGATGAATAGCAAAGTTTACTTCCGCCCCATTGTTTTCTAATTTTGTAGCTAACTCTTTTACCGCATGTTGTGCCTGTGCAACCGCCATACCGTATCCCGGTACAAAAACTACGGAACTTGCAGCTTCCAAAACAAGGAAAGCATCTTCCACGGACATTGCCTTTGGCTCTTTTTGTTCTCCGCCATTCTTTTTGCCCGCTTTTGCTCCAAAGCTTCCAAAAATTAACTGATAAAGTGTTCTGTTCATTGCCTTACACATAATAAGTGTCAAAATCACTCCCGATGCTCCAACCAAACATCCGGATACCACCAAAACGGTATTGTTGATAGCAAATCCTGCAAAGGCTGCCGCAACACCGGAAAATGCATTTAAAAGAGAAATGATTACCGGCATATCTCCTCCACCGATTGGAATTACCATAGTAAATCCAAGAATTAGATAAGCCACAGTTACAATAACAATTCCTAAATTCCATACAGATTCAGGACCAAAGGCATAAAGACCGATACCTGCCAAACCAACTAGAGCCAAAAATGCATTTAAGATGTTCTTCGCCGGTATGGTAATGTTTTTCTTAAACATTTTTCCGGAAAGTTTCCCCCATGCTACCAAAGAACCGGTAAAGGCAATAGCTCCGATAGCAATTGTTAAACCTAATGTAATATCAGTAAAAGCATCCACATCCTCTTTGGTAGACAGATACTGTGCAATTGCCACTAAAAGAGAAGATAAACCACCAAAGCCGTTAAATAAGGCTACCAGCTCCGGCATACCTGTCATTTCTACCTTTTTTGACCAAATAATACCAATCACACTACCGATAATAATTGCCAAAGCAATATAAAAATATCCATTTGCAAAAAGGTTACCTGACCAGGAACCCAATACATCTTTTTCACAAAGTACAGTGATTACTGCAATCAGCATACCTACAGAGGAATATAAATTTCCTTTTCTTGCTGTCTGCGGCTTTCCAAGAAGCTTGATACCACGGATAAAAAATATACAAGCGACCATATAAATAATTGCAATTAAGCTATTCATTATTTCTTATCCTCCTTCTTTTTAAACATTTCCAACATTCTGTCAGTTACCAAATATCCTCCAACTACATTAATCGTTGCAAATACAATGGCTAAAAATCCAAGAACTAAGCCTAATACGCCTTCTACATTTAAAGCGGTCACTGTAATTGCTCCTACAATTGTGATACCGGAAATAGCATTTGTTCCGGACATCAAAGGTGTGTGCAACTGTGAAGGAACCTTAGCAATCAACTCTACACCCAAAAAGGCAGCGATTACAAATACAAATATAAGCATTACATCCATTATCTTTCTCCTCCATCCTTAAATCTCTCATGAATAATTGCGCCGTCTTTTGTTATCAGACAGCCCTTCATGATTTCATCTTCCAAATTCACCTGTAACTCCTTACTCTCTTTATCATAAAAATGTGTCAAAAAAGCACTGATATTTCCCGATAACATCTTGGAAGCATCAAAGGGAACCTGTCTTTCCAACATATCTCCCGACATAATGGTAACGCCATTTTCTGTCACTACATTTTCAAAAAGCTTAGAACCCTCCACATTTCCACCTGTAGAAACTGCCATATCCACTACGATAGAGCCCGGCTGCATACGATCTAAGACATCTTTGGTAATAAGTCTTGGTGCAGGTCTTCCAAATACCTTTGCTGTGGTAATTACAATATTGGCTTTCTCACAAACCTTTGCCTGCGCTTCCTGCTGCAAGGCAATCTGCTCTTTGGTAAGCTCTTTTGCATAACCTTGGTCTGTCTGTCCCATTTCACCCAAATCAATCTTTACAAAGTTGGCTCCCAAAGAACGAACCTGTTCTTCTACCACGGGTCTTGTATCAAAGGCATCGACTCTTGCTCCGAGACGCTTTGCAGTTGCAATCGCCTGCAGACCTGCCACACCGACACCGATAATAAATACTTTTGCCGGAGAAATAGTTCCGGCAGGTGTCATCATCATAGGAAATATCTTTGGCAATTTTGCTGCTGCATTTACCACTGCCACATAACCTGCCAGAGAAGTCTGCGAAGACTGTACGTCCATTTTTTGTGCCAATGTTGTTCTGGGAATCATTTCCAAAGAAACCGCCATTGCTTTAGCATCTACAAAGTCTTTTAATAAATCTTTTTCATTAAAAGGGTCTAAATAGCTTAAGTGCAAAGTGTTTTCACGAACACCGTCAAGATTTTGCGGTTTTAAAATACGAACCACAATATCGCTGTCCGGATAGGAGGCTTTATCGTCTTTTACCAATTTTGCCCCCGCTTTTTCATAAGCCTCGTTGGAAAATCCTGCTTTTTTTCCCGCATCTTCCACTACGCTGATTTCAAATCCCATAGCCACTAATTTTTTTATATCGTCAGGTATTAAACCAACTCTGGTCTCCAGAGGATCTTGTTCTTTCATAAGTAATACTGTTTTCATTATCCCTCATCCTTTCTTTTTCATATCCACAGTCGCTTCTTCCCTTTTGTTTTTGCTCAATCTACAATGGTTCTTAAATCCGACTATTTTACTGCGATTTATTATTTGCATTATATTTGAAAAATAAATTCTTTGCAACTAAATTTATCAAAATTTTTATTTTTTAGGTGACTCTCTAATTTTTCTCTATAATTTGTTATTCTTTTGTCAATTTTGTAGATACTTCTTCTCCTACCTTACATCCTTCATAGTAGGCATGTACCAGACTTTGGTATCCTAAGCTCTTTAAATCCTCATACCTTACCTGATATCTTCCTTTACTACGCTTTTTACTAATCAAAAATCTAAGACAATCTTGAGCATACTTATCTATTTCATGCAAACTCTCACTTGTCGTAATCATAGAAAAAAACCAATGTTTCCAGCTAAGCTCCCCATTCCTTGGATTTTCTAACAACTTGGCATTAAAAATTCTGATAAAAGCTGCTGCCGCCTTTTCTCCTGCCAGATGCTTTCTGTCACTCCACCGTTTTAGGGCTCTGGTTTTTCGCCTCATCTTTTTCTTTAACTTTTCCACGGTAACCGGAGCAATATCCGTGACCCCTTTTTTATATGAAAAACCTAAAAAAGTAAATCCGTCTTTCGGACTTGTAAAGATTTCTTTTTGCGGATTAATTTCCAATCCCTTTTCCAGCAAACATCCCCTTACTTTTTTAGCGTATAATTCCACTTCTTTTTGGCTATCCCCAAACAAAATAATGTCATCAGAATACCTTGCATACAAAATGTTTTGTCGGAAAAATTCTTTATCCATATCGCTTAAATATAAGTTAGCATAAAAGCAGGCAATCGGTGTTCCTGCCATAATGCCCTTTTGCTCCCTTATCACCTTGCCTTTATCTATGACAAACTCTTCTTCTAAAAGATCTTTTAAAAAGTCATATAAGGGTAAATCCTCCACTAAGGTCTCTCTTAATATGGGTAATAAGCGGGAAACCGGAATAGAATTAAAATAATTACTGACATCCACCTTATAAGCATATTTTTTGTCAATTCCCTCCCTTACTCTTAACATACGAATAGCATGGCTGGCGCTCTTTCCGGGTCGAAAAGAATATAAATTTTTACAAAAAATAGAATTGTACTTTCTAAGCATAAGATAGGTCAAAAGTTTTAAAACCATGTTCTCTTTATATGGATAGCTATAAACAACCCTGCTCTTTTGCGAGCTTTGTTTATTAATAATCATCTTGTTTGCCAAAGAAAACTTCTCTCTTTTATAAATACTCTCGCAAACAGGCAAATACTCTTCATTCTCTATAAATTTTTTTAATTCCTCAAGCTCTTTTTTCGGGCAAAATAAAGATTGCTTGTATTGGTAAAACTTTTCCCAAGATTTTCTATCAGATAACATTTCCAGCATAAAATTGTCCCTTTTTCTTTTACTTTTTATCCCAAAACTATCGCAACTTCTCTAACAGTCAAACATTTTTTCTCTAAAAACTTTACCTTGTCATAAGCCTTTCGTATCTGACCATTTTTAGGCATAAAAAAACAGAAAGAGAAATCGTTAAATCCATGAAAATTCATGGATGTACTAGATTGTACATAAACCGACTGCCTGCGAAGCCTTATTTTGATTTATGCCGAATCCGCCACAGGCGCTAAGCATCCTCTTTCTGCTTTTTCCAATATAAGCAATTAACTATTCAATTTATCCTGTATACGACCTACTACATAGTCTCTGGTATTCCACCAGCCGTGGTGGTCATAATAAAAACGAAGATAAGCAATCCCTGCCTCACGGCAAAGCTGTCTGTACATATAGCGAGAACTGGTCTGCGATAAAAGCTCTACCACAAGAACTTTTTCATCTCCCGACCAAAAAGAATAGACTCCTGTTCTTCCATTGACAACAGCTTCCTTTTCCACCTGATAAGAGGCAAAGTCTCTTTGAAAAATATCCTCAAAATACTCCTCATAGCTTCCCGGATAATTATACTGATTTTCTACACTCGGCATCTTATCTCCCCATGAAACCTCCTCTTTCTGTAGATTCCGGGACGACTCATTTAAATGATAGCTTTGGTCAAAACCAAATCCCTGCTCCTCTTTCTTTTTTCCAAATAGTTTTGATAGAAATCCCATACACCCTCTCCTTTACAGACCGCTTTAAAAACAATACTCACTTTTACACTTTCCTAATGAAGCGCTTTTTCCGCTTCTCTATTTATTTCCTATATTTCCACTTCCAAGACCTGCCTGTGCTTGCTCTAGGGGCAACCATTCAATAGCCCTTTTTATATAAGCATCCCAAAAATCCCACTCATGGGCGCCAGGGCCTATGTCATAGGTTACTTCTATATCATTTTCCTTTAAAAATTCCACAAAATCATTATTTTTTGCAAAAAGAAAATCATCCTCACCACACGCCATATAAATTTTAGGAAAAATAATATTTTTCTTCTTTAATTCTTTTACCAAATATCTTGGATCTTTATCACTTTTGGTAAGTTTTGATAAATCCCCAAAACATTTTTCCGCAAATTCTCTGGTCTCAAAAAACATTCCTTTAAGCCCATATGGACGTTGGTTATATTCCTCGGTAATGATAGCAGAAGACAATGCCACAATAAAACCAAAGGTATCATGATACTTTAAACCGTTTCTAAGGGCACCGTATCCTCCCATGGACAAACCGCCAATGAAGGTATCCTCCCTTTTTCTTGAGAGCGGAAACATGCGTCTTGTAAGTTCCACCAACTCTTTTCCCACAAACTCTCCGTAATTTGCGGCACCTCCCTCATGGTCTACATAAAAGGAATTTTCTCCTGCCGGCATAACCACTGCCAAGTTATTATCTTCTGCAAAACGCTGAATCCTTGTTCCATTAACCCAGTCTATATAACTTCCTATCACTCCGTGCAATAAATATAAGGTCTTATAAGGTTTTTCCTCCCTCTTTTCCTGCCCCGGCATCTCGGGTTTATCCACCGGTAAAATCACATTCACCGGAACGGTCCTCATCAATGCTGTTGACATAAGATTTACTTGTAAAAACGCCATAATTTCTCCACCCTTCTTTTCATTACACTGCTAGAGAAGTTGCCTAAGCCTTTCTAAAAACTCTCCGGCACATTCCATCATATCCACTTCCTGCTTTTTATTGCCATTACCCGGCTTATAATAAATCTCTAATGCCTCTTTTGTCTTAAAAGTAATTTTATCGCCATATACACTTAAAACATCTGCAAATTTTGTCACATCCAATTTTGCTTTTTCATAAAACGTAATCTTTAGAGTATCCGTCATTTGCTTTACTTCTGTGACATAAACCTTATGAGCCAATGCCTTTAATCCGGCAATCTCTAAAAGATTTCTCACCGACTTTCCGGGTTCTCCGAATCGATCCATAAGCTCATCGAACATCTCTTCCATTTCTTCTTGGTTTTCAATACCGGCGATGCGTTTATAGATATCAAGCTTTTGTGCCTCATTTAAAATATAAGTCTCGGGAATATAAGCATTAATGTTCATATCTATAACTGTGTCAAAATCTTTGACCTCATCAATGCCTTTTGCCATCTTTACAGCTTCATTAAGCATTTTACAATATAAATTATAGCCGACCGCCTCCATATGCCCCGATTGCTTTTCTCCCAAAAGATTTCCGGCTCCTCGAATCTCTAAATCTCTCATGGCAATTTTAAAGCCACTTCCCAACTCTGTATACTCTCGAATTGCCATCAGACGTTTTTCTGCCACTTCTTTTAACATCTTGTTTCTCTGGTACATTAAAAATGCATAGGCTATGCGATTACTTCTTCCCACACGCCCTCTTAGCTGATAAAGCTGGGATAAGCCCATTTTGTCCGCATCATGAATAATAATAGTATTTACATTGGAAATGTCAAGCCCTGTTTCTATAATGGTGGTCGATACCAAAACATCAATCTCCCCATTGATAAAAGCATACATGATTTTTTCCAGTTCCTGTTCTTTCATCTGCCCATGAGCATAGGCAACATCAGCTTCCGGCAATAATGCCGCTATTTTTCCTGCCACTTCCGCTATAGTTTCCACTCGATTATAAACATAGTAGACTTGTCCGCCTCTGGAGAGTTCTCTGCTGATTGCCTCCCTAACGACCTCCTCACTATGTTCCATAATATAAGTCTGTATCGGTAGCCTGTCCATAGGAGGTTCTTTAAGTACACTCATATCTCGAATCCCCACTAGGCTCATGTGCAAAGTTCTTGGTATGGGGGTCGCTGTCAGAGTTAAAACATCGACATTGGTCTTTAGCTTTTTAATTTTCTCTTTGTGAGCAACACCAAATCTTTGTTCTTCATCAATAATTAAAAGTCCCAGGTCTTTAAATATCACATCCTTAGATAGAACCCTGTGTGTACCGACTACGACATCCACCCATCCTTTTTTTAGATCCTCCACGGTCTTTTTGATTTCTCCGCTACTTCTAAAACGGCACATCAAATCTACTCTCACAGGAAAGTCTTTCATTCTTTGCACAAAAGTATTATAAATTTGTTGAGCAAGAATCGTGGTAGGTGTCAGATACACCACCTGTTTCCCCTCCTGAATTGCCTTAAAAGCTGCACGAATAGCAATCTCTGTCTTTCCGTAACCTACATCTCCACAGATTAATCTGTCCATAATCTTCGTGCTTTCCATGTCTTTTTTGGTATCTTCAATTGCCAGTAACTGATCCTGCGTCTCTTCATAGGGAAACATTTCCTCAAATTCCCTTTGCCATACAGTATCCTGCCCAAATGCATAACCGCTGCTTTCCTGCCTGCTTGCATAAAGCTCTACCAAATCCTTTGCCACTGTCTCAACAGCCGTTTTGACCCTACTTTTTGTTTTCTTCCACTCCGCTCCTCCCAAGCGATTTAACTTAGGTTTCTTAGCGTCAGAGCTGGCATACTTTTGCAAGGCTTCTAACTGAGTTGCCAGAATATAAAGATTGCTCTTTTTTTCATATTCAATTTTAATATAATCTTTTTCTACACCTTCTACATTTACCTTTTCAATTCCCCGATAAATTCCCAAACCATGGTTTTCATGAACTACATAATCGCCTATAGAAAGCTCCGAAAAACTGGATATTCTTTTCCCTCCATAGTCTGATCTTTTTCTTTTTTTCTTTACCGCTTTTCCAAAAATATCTGACTCTGTCAGGACAATAAATTTTAAGAGGGGATACTCAAAACCTCTATGGGCATGTCCCTGCATAACCATAATCTCTCCCTCTTGTAAAGTTCGGCCTGCATCCTGCCCATAAAATGCCGGGAGGTCTTCATTTCTAAGGTCCCCCGCCAGCCTATCAGCCCTTGTTTTCGACGCAGACAAAAGAACCACCCTATAGCCCTTTTTCTTCCACGATTTTAAGTCTGCAATCAAAAGTTCAAAACTATTATTATAAGGATTTACAGACTTGCTCTCTAGGGCAAACTTTTCTGTAACCTTCCAATCTCCTTTTTTAAACTCCAAGGCGGAAATGGCAAGCGTATTATGACGGTTTATTTTATGAATAATCTCCTTGCTCCCAAAAATATGTCCCATATCCGGGCGTTTTAAAAAGCTCTCTTCAAATTCGTCTTCGGTAACAAAAGCACTGTCTAAAATCCTGTTAGGCTCATCTATACATACTAAGTCTTTTGTAGACTCAAAGTAGTCAATCAAAGAAGAGACTTGCCCCTTTGCCTCATCATTTGCAGGATATATTGTAATTTCCTCGAGATTTTCAATAGAGCGCTGACTTTCTACATCAAAACTTCTAATGGAATCAATCTCATCTCCCCACAGCTCTATTCGCACAGGATTATCTTCGGTAAGGGGATAGATATCTACAATCCCTCCACGAAAAGCAAACTGTCCACTTTCTTCTACCTGACCGGCTCTTTCATAGCCCATATCCACCAAATTTTTTGATAGCTCATCCAAATCAATCAAACTATCATTTTTAAAATGCAAACATCTATTTAAAAATGTTTCCTTAGACATGATGGAATCCATGCATGCCGTCACGCTGGTTACAATCGTTACAGATTTTTTATCTATCACTTGCTTTAGGGCAAAAAGTCGTTCTTTCATCAAAAGATTGCCATGAATATCCGCCTGGTAAAATAAAATATCTTTCGCAGGATAAAAGAATACTTCTCTATCATAAAAACTATAGTCCTCAAAAAACTGTTTTGCCTTTAAATCGTTTTCCGCAATCACCAGTTTTTTCTCATAATCTCGCCCCAGACCATAGATAATATGGCTTTTCTGTGATTCTATGCACCCTGTTACTTCCAGAACTCCAACATTTTTCTTTAGCTTGTTTTTGATGAGACGAAATTCTTCCATCTCACTTAACGGCTTTAAAAATACCTGCATTTTATTTCCTCTAATTCCTACACTTCTTTTTTATTATAACGATTCATTGCTGTATCGATTCCGTCAGTCAAAATACTTGCTACCGCTTCTACACTGCGTTTCATAGCATCTTCTACCTTGATTCGGTCTTCCTTTGAAAATCTTCCAAGTACATGGTCTGCCAAATCCCATCCCTTAGGCTTGGCACCCACCCCCACCTTAATACGCATAAATTCCTGTGTTTTGACATGGTCTATAATACTTTTGATTCCATTATGTCCCCCGGCACTTCCCTTTCTTTTTAAGCGAATCTGCCCCGGTTCCAAGTCAATATCATCATAAATGACAATCAATTCATTTTTTACATCAATCTTAAAGTAATCTACCATCTCTCTTATAGATTCTCCACTTAAATTTACATAAGTTAATGGCTTTGCCAAAATTACTTTTTCATTCTCTATGCTTCCTTTACCATAAAGTGCCTGAAATTTTTTTCCCGCCTGTGCAATACTATATTTTTCTATTAATTCATCTATCACATCAAAACCGGCATTGTGCCTGGTCTGTTCATATTTTTTCCCCGGGTTTCCTATTCCAACAATTAAATACATCTCTTGCCTCTCTTTTCACTACAACTATTATCGTCATCTTTTCTTTTTTACCGGACTTATATTGTATTTTCTTTTCATTTCCCCACAATATCTGATAAAAACAAAAAGTTTTACACGTAATAAGGCACGGTCAGATAACCGTGCCTGAATGTTTCCTCTTTTGCTATTTCTTAGCCTTCCATCATAAATGTCAAAAGCTTGTCAATATCCTCTTTTTCAGAAGCTAAAATTTCTAATTCAGGAATTTCGCCGTTAGAAAAGATGTTTGCCAAAGACACATACTGAGATAATTTAGATTTTAAATTTAATCTATCACCTTCTCCTGTTACTAATTCTACTTTTCCTTTGCAACTGTCAATTACTTCAAAAAACTTTTCTACATCTTTGATATTTGATACTTTCATTTTTATTTCCCCTTTCATTTACAACATCTTTTATGCCACCATCCCTTACAAAGCTATGTATTTTCTATCTTTATAAATACAAATGATATGCATTTTCATGTTATTTTTCTCTTATTTTCTAAATAATATCTCTATGCCCTCAGTATATAGAGATTTTTTTATGAATGCAAGCCATTTCCCAAAATATATGGATTTAATACAAAAATACCGCTACCCCGTAGGCCGCCAAAGGATAAGCAAAAGAATACTCTCTATTATCACAAGGACTGGCTATAGCTGTATAGGTCGCTTCCTCCTTGCTTAAATCCTCTCCCCAATTTTCTTTGGAGCTATCCAACAAGAGCTTGTATTTTTTCTTTTTTGGCACGCCTACCCTATAATCTTCATAAGCTACAGGCGTAAAATTGCAGATAAACAAAAGATTATTTCTTCCCGTCGGAGATTTTCTTACGAAACTATAAATACTCCTATATGAGTCATCTGCATTAATCCATTCAAAACCGTTCACATCATGATCTGTCGCATAAATCGCCGGATATTTTTTATAGAGAGTAAACAATTTTTTCGTATAATCCAACAACTTTTTATTGAGTGACTCACCCAAAAGAAACCAATCCAGTTCTCTTTGTTCACTCCACTCCCTAAATTGTCCGAAGTCCTGCCCCATAAACAAAAGTTTTTTACCCGGATGCCCTATCATAAAGGCATAGGCAACCTCCAGATTTTTAAACTTATCTTCTAAGTATCCGGGCATTTTTTCTACCATAGAGCATTTCAGATGTACTACCTCATCATGAGAAAGCACCAAAATATATCTCTCACTATGATTGTAACTCATGGCAAAAGTCATTTTATGATGATTGTATTTTCTAAAATAGGGGTCTAACTTCATGTATTCCAAAAAATCATTCATCCACCCCATATTCCATTTAAAGCTAAATCCTAATCCGCCCTCTTCCGCAGGGGCTGTTACCTGCGGCCATGCCGTTGACTCTTCTGCAATCATTGCCACACCCTTATTTCTTTTTTGCATAATCGAGTTCAAATGACGAAAGAGTTCTATAGCCGCCAGATTCTTATTTTCTCCATATTCGTTGGCAACCCACTGCCCGTCTTCTTTGCCATAATCCAGATATAACATAGAGGCTACCGCATCCACACGCAATCCGTCAATATGGAACTGCTCCACCCAATATAGGGCATTAGCTATCAAAAAGTTGGATACTTCCGGCCTTTGGTAATTAAAAATTTTTGTTCCCCAATCCGGATGTTCCCCTTGTCTTGGGTCTTCATGTTCATAAAGACAGGTTCCGTCAAATTCTGCCAAACCATGCTCGTCCTTTGGAAAATGTGCCGGTACCCAATCTAAAATAACTCCTATTTTGTTTTTATGACAGAGGTTTACCAAATAACGAAAATCATCCGGTCTACCATAACGACTGGTCGGTGCATAATAGCCGGTTACCTGATAGCCCCATGACCCGTCAAAGGGATGCTCGGCAATGCCCATAAGCTCTATATGCGTATAGCCCATCTCCTTTACATAGGGAACCAAACGATCTGCACACTCTTTGTAAGTATAAAATCCCTCCTCATTTTCAGGGCTGTAAGGATGGCGCATCCATGAACCTATATGAACCTCATAAATAGACATGGGAGCTGTCTGCAAATCTTTCTCTTTTCTTTTTTCTATCCAGTTTTTGTCCGTCCACTTAAAGTCTTCCTCCAAATAAACTAAAGAGGCATTGTTGGGACGTTTTTCTCCCATGGATGCATAAGGATCCGCCTTATAAATTATCCGTCCGTCTTTGGTATGAATGCAGTATTTATAAGCAGAATAGTTTTCTACTTTAGGTAAAAAAAGTTCGTAAATTCCCAAGGGCTCTATTCTCACCATGGGATTTGCACCATCTACCCAATCATTAAAGCTTCCCACCAGATTTACACTCTCGGCATTGGGTGCCCAAACAGCAAAATAAACCCCCTCTTTTCCCCTTCTCGTCGTTTTATGAGCTCCTAACTTCTTATAAATATCGTAATGTGTTCCCTGGCCAAACAAGTATTGATCCAGTTCTGTAATCTTTAAATTTTTTTCCATACGATCCCTTTCAGTCTCTTTTGTGATAAAGAAACATTTTTTTTCATTTTATCACAAGGAATACAAAAAAACAAAGGTAGGCATGAGATTTATGCCTACCTTTCATCTATATTTTTCTATTAATTTTCAGTCTTCTCCAGCCTAGAAAAAAGCTCTTCGCCCGCCACATATTTGCCTATAATTTCCCTCTCATCCGACAAATAAACCATACGCTCCAGGCGGTCTCTTACGGACAATTTCTGCGGATGCTTTAATCTTTCATCATTAAGTACAAGCACATCCGCCTCATAGCCGGTCTCAAAGCTTCCCACTTTACCAAAAAACTCTCCTCCACCTTTACTTGCCATATAAAAGGCCGCCTCCATATCCAAAGGCTTACAGTCCTGATTAACTAAACGCCAATATAGCTTAGAAGACGTAATAGCATCTACCATGGCTCTAAAGATAGATAGAGAACTTCCCCCTGCAATATCACTTCCCAAGCCTACTTTTAAATTTTTATCCAGGTAGGAGCGAATCGGTGCAATACCTGAGGATACATTCATATTGGACTGCGGACAGTGAGCAATATAAACCCCTCTCTTTTTAATTAAATCCAACTCCTTTTCCCCGGAATATACACAATGTGCCATTACTGTCTTACAGTTTTCCCCACCGAACAATCCAAATTGTCGATAAACATCCCCATAATGCTTAGACCATGGGCATAGTTCACTCACCCACTCAATTTCTTTGGGATTTTCCGACAAATGAGACTGCACCGGCAGTTGATATTTCTTTTGCAAAAGTCCCAGACCCACCATAAGTTCATCGCTACAAGTAGGAACAAAGCGTGGTGTCAAAATCGGTTTTACCCTATCAGACAATGACAAACTCTCCTCAATCCACTTTTTTGTTTCCTCAAGCGATTCTGCTGCTGAGCCTTCACAAATATAGTCCGGACAGTTTCTATCCATATTCACCTTACCTACATAAGCTCTAAGCCCCGCCTGATCTAAAAGACGCATTAAAATACTGCTGCCACTTCCATGACGGCTGGCAAAGATACAGGCTCTTGTCGTAGCCGAACGATAAAGATCCTCCACAAAGATACGGTAAGCAAATTCCGCATAGGAATTATCCCCGTACTTTGCTTCTTCAGGAAAGGCATGTGCCTCCAGCCAATCCAAAAGCTCCATATCCATGCCAAGTCCCCTGTAAGCATATTGGGGGGCATGAACATGCAAATCGACCAGTCCCGGAATTAGAATAGAATCTTTATAGTCCTTAAGCGGTAAGTCCTGATACTTTGAAGGAATCTCTTTATAAATCCCCTCAACAAGCCCCTTTACCACCACCAAATAAGAATTCTCTTTAATTATTAAGTTTTCTTTGTCCCGGCTGTAAACAATATTTCCTTTTAGTATATGACTGTTTTCTTTTTTCATCGTATTTCCTATTCTTTTATTCTGTACATTTTTTTTGCATTGTCATAGGTGATTTTCATTACATCTTCCTTGGAAATCCCTTTGATTTTTGCAATCTCTTCTACCACATAGGGGATATTTAAAGAAGAATTTCTCTTCCCCCTATTAGGAACCGGTGACAAATAAGGACTGTCTGTTTCCAAAACCAGTCTTTCTATCGGTGCATAGGCGACAACTTCTCTTAATTTCTTTGCATTAGAGAAGGTAACAACACCCCCTATACCCAAATAAAATCCCATATCCAAATAATTTTTTGCCATTTCCACGGAGTAGGAATAGCAGTGAATCACACCGCCGATTTCCTCCGCCTTTTCTGCTTTCATTACTTCTAAGGTATCTGCCGCCGCATCTCTGCTATGAACTACTATAGGCAAGCCCTTTTGCCTTGCAAGGTTCATTTGCCTTTGAAACCAATATATCTGCTGTTTTTTATTGTCCTTATCCCAATAATAATCCAGACCGATCTCTCCGATAGCTACTGTCTTATCCATATCAGCATAAGTGGCAAGCTCTTGCATTACTTCTTCGTTAAGAGCCCCTATTTCACTGGGATGAATCCCCATGGCTCCATAAATAAAAGAATACTTCTCCATAAGTTTTTTGGTTGCTAAAAGACCATCGTAGGCTGCCGCTATATTTACAATATAGTCGATACCCGCCTCTTTCATCTGTCCTAAAAGTTCATCCCTGTCTGTATCAAATACCTCGTCATCATAATGGGCATGTGTTTCAAATATCATAAATTTCCCCTAACTAATCTCTGCACCCGGCAACATATCTTTCTCCGGTGTCATAAGCGCTAATGTTCCGTCATCATTTTCTGCACACAAAAGCATACCCTCGGATAAAACTCCTGCCAATTTTGCCGGTTTTAGATTTACCAGTACCATTACCTTTTTGCCTACCATTTCTTCTGCGGAATAAAATCCCTTGATACCCGATACAATCTGTTTTACCTGACTTCCCACGCGAACCTTTGAACAAAGTAATTTCTTTGATTTCGGAACTTCCTCGCAGGCAATAATTTCACCTACCTGAAACTGCATTTTCCCTAAATCATCAAAGCTGATTTCAGCCTTAGGCTCTATGTCAATCACAGGACCAACTGCCTTTAAGTCTTCTTCTTTTTTCTTTTCCTCTACTCTTTTTAGAACTTCTTCTATATCTAAACGGGCAAAAAGAATTTCAGGCTTATCTGTCACCTTGTTTTCTGACGGATAAAGTCCAAATTTAGCACAAGATTCCAGATTTCTTTCTCCCACCTGCAATTGAGACAGAATTCTCTTTGTTGTCTTTGGCATATAGGGTTCTAAAAGAGTTGCCCCTATATAAATTCCCTCTACTAAGTTATAAAGAACTGTAGCAAGTCTGTCTTTTTTATCTTCCTCTTTTGCCAGTGCCCAAGGCATGGTCTCATCTATATACTTATTACAACGCTTAAAGACCGCAAAAATCTCTGTAATAGCATCCGCCACGCGGAGTTCTTTCATTTTTTCTGCCACCTTTTCTTTTGCAGACGTTACCACAGCCTTTAAGTTGGCATCTACTTCCTCTTCCACACCCTTATCAATGACAATTCCATCAAAGTATTTATTGGACATAGAAATAGTACGGTTTACAAGATTTCCCAATGTATTTGCTAAATCGGAATTCATGCGCTCTACCATAAGTTCCCAGGTAATTACACCGTCATTTTCAAAAGGCATTTCATGAAGCACAAAATAGCGAACAGCATCCACGCCGAAAAAGTCTACCAGTTCATCTGCATAAAGAACATTTCCCTTGGACTTACTCATCTTTCCGTCTCCCTGCAACAGCCATGGATGACCGAAAACCTGTTTTGGAAGCGGTATATCCAGTGCCATCAAAAAGATTGGCCAATAAATCGTATGGAAACGAATGATATCTTTGCCGATTAAGTGCAAATCTGCCGGCCAGTTTTTATTAAAGAGCTCTGTACTCTCCCCATCACACTTATAGCCGATTCCGGTGATGTAGTTTGTCAGCGCATCCAGCCAAACATAAGTCACATGTTTGGGATCAAAAGTAACCGGAATTCCCCATGTAAAGGAAGTTCTTGATACACAAAGATCCTGCAGACCCGGTAAAAGGAAATTGTTCATCATTTCATTTTTTCTTGCTACCGGCTGTATAAACTCCGGATGTGTATTGATATGTTCAATTAAACGGTCTGCATACTTGCTCATCTTAAAAAAGTAAGCTTCTTCCTTTGCAGGTGTCACTTCTCTTCCACAGTCCGGGCACTTTCCGTCCACCAACTGCGATTCTGTAAAGAAAGACTCACAAGGGGTACAATACATACCTTCATAATGTCCCTTATAAATATCGCCCTGATCATACAACTTCTTAAAGATTTTTTGTACCTGCTCCTCATGATCTGCATCCGTTGTGCGAATAAACTTATCATAAGAAGTATTCATCAAGTCCCATATATCTTTAATTTGTCCTGCAACTTTATCTACAAATTCCTTAGGTGTAATTCCGGCTTCTTTTGCTTTTAACTCAATTTTTTGTCCATGTTCATCCGTACCTGTCTGGAAAAACACATCATAGCCTTCCTGTCTTTTGTATCTGGCAATACTATCTGCCAAAATAATCTCATAGGTATTACCTATATGCGGCTTACCTGATGTATAGGCGATTGCCGTAGTAATATAATACTTTTTATTGTCCATATCCCTCACTCCTTTGATTTCTATTTTATTCTCTTTAATTTATCAATTTCAGAACTTTTATTTTACCATATACTTTCTGTATTTTCCAGTTATGCCCACCTTTTTAGCCTTTTTGCGAGTTTTTTCCTTTATAAAGTTCCTCCGCTACCTTTCTTCCCCTGCTACTGGCGGCAACACCTCCCAATCCCGTCTCCTTTAATTTGACATCCATCGACTCACCTACCTGTCGCATAGCATCTATCACCTGGTCTGCCGGGATTTTACTCTCGATTCCCGCAAGAGCCATATCAGCACTGGAAACTGCACACATAGCTCCAATGACATTTCTCTTTACACAGGGAACTTCCACTAAACCGGCTACCGGGTCACATACCAGTCCCATCAGATTTTTTAGCGCCATTGCGACCCCATGCATAATCTGCTCTGTACTTCCCCCTTTTAAATAAATCAAAGCTCCGGCAGCCATAGCCGCCGCAGAACCTATCTCCGCCTGGCAACCACCTGCCGCTCCTGCAATAAAAGCCCTTGTCGCTATCACTTCTCCGATACCTGCCGCTACATAAAGACTTTCCACAAAGTCCATATCGCTCCACTGTTTTAGCTTTTTACAACTTAATAATACAGCAGGCAATACACCGCAAGCCCCGGCAGTAGGCGCCGCAACGATTCTTTTCATGCAGGCATTCGATTCTGCCGTTTTTAGGGCTGCCGACATGACCATCCCGATAAATTCACCACCGTAACTTTGCCCCGATGTCCTATAAACATCCATCTTTTCACCATCTCCACCTACCAGACCACTTTTAGAGTGCAGATTCCCCTCATAGTTTTCCTCCGCTTCCTGCATGGCTTTCCACATAACAAGCATCTTTTCTATAGACTGCTTTCTGCTGTAAGTGCACTCTTCCATATTTTCATGCAAAACTGCCTCAAAAAAATTCCATTTCCTATCCTGACAAACTTCTGCAATCTCCTCTAAAGATTGAAATCCCATCCTAATATCCTCCGCGCAAATAGGTTACTTTTCTAATATCTTTTTCTTTTCGCACCTGCAAAAGAACCTCTTCTTCCACCTGAGCGTCCATCTCAATAATCATGACTGCCGTACCCCCTCGTTTTCCCCGATACAACTGCATGCTTCCAATGTTGGTTCCATTTTCCGCCAATATCTTAGTTACCTTAGAAATCATACCTGGAAAATCCCTGTGATGGACAATTAAAGTGGGATGTTCCCCACTGAATTTTGCTTCCAATCCATCAATTTTATCCACAAAGATTCTGCCTCCGCCAATAGAACTTGCCTGAATACTACAAGACTCTCCCGCCTCTGTAGAAATCTCTAATATCACAGTATTTGGATGTGCTCCCGCTATCATCCTATCCTCAAACTCTATTTCAAGTCCCTTTTCTTTTGCTATGGCAAAACTGTTTGGAATACGACCATCATCCGGCTTCATTCCCATAAGACCTGCCACCAGCGCCCTATCCGTTCCATGCCCAACACCTGTTGCCGCAAACGAGCCATGCAAAATAATACGGGCCCTTTTGGGCTTATCCTTTAAAAGACTCTGTGCCACATAACCGATTCTTACGGCACCTGCCGTGTGCGAGCTTGAAGGACCTACCATAACCGGTCCTAAAATATCAAATATGTTCATTTTTCTTTTCACTCCTACGATTTATTCCAAAATACAGTCTTTCCCATTTGATGGCTCCTATAGCCCACCATAACCCCTCTTAGTTTTTTAGCATTATTTTATTGTACTATAATCAGGGCAATTTTAACAGACCATAGCTTTAGATGAATAAACAAAAAGGGAGCTTATCTACATTGGTAAATAAGTTCCCTTCTCTTACTTTTCCTTAAAACTTAACTTTACTTTCTCCTTTATCCGGCATATAAGCGTTTATGCATCCAACAACCATTGTATGGCAGGCTCCAGATATTCGTTCCAAAACTTCCAGTCATGAACTCCCGGTGATTCTTTATAGATATGAGCCACACCCTCTCTTTCCAAAAACTTATGGAAATTTCTATTGTTTTCAATCAGAAAATCTTCGCTTCCGCAAGCCATAAAAACAGGACGGATTTCCTCTTTATTTTTAAGACTTTGCTTTATCAGATACTCCGGATTTACACAGCTTTCATCAAGCTTACTAAGATCCCCGAAAGTCTGCTCATAATAAGCTTTATTTGCCACTTTTGCCGCCGGTGAATCCTCTGTCATATCTTTTATATCCTCTATAATAAGGGCAGAAGATAAACC
>DATCYL010000272.1:0-3598 GCA_036570305.1 Lachnospiraceae bacterium | reverse complement strand
TTTACCCGTCTTAAAGTTAAACTCAGGAAGTTCTACCCTTTCTCCCGCAGCCAAACTTCTCATATCCTTATTAAACTGCTCTATATCGATTGCCTCTAAACATTCATAATTTTTATTTCCAAATTCATCCAAAGGCGTATCTTCTCTATTCACAAAGTAATTATCTACAGCAATAGGATGTGGCTTTAGTCCATGGGCCAAAAGCTGGATAGACAAGCGATGAGAAAATGTGGTTTTTCCCGACGAAGAAGGACCTGCAATCATAACAAACTTAATACCTTCTTTTGCCTTTATCTGCTCTGCAATCTTTGATAATTCTCCCTCCTGCAAAGCTTCTTGAATTAAAATCAATTCTTTCATCTTTTCTTTGGCAATACATTCATTTAAACTGCCTACCGTATCTACATTTAGCATTTCGCCCCATTTTTCTGATTTTTGCTGAATAGCAAAAAGTTTCGGTTCTTCTTTAAATACAGGTAATCTATCCATAGCCTTTCTTTTGGGTAAGTGAAGAACAAATCCCTCATCATAACAAAAAAGGTCAAACAGTTTTAAATATCCCGTATGCCACAGCATATAACCATAAAAATAATCTTCAAAATTCCCTAGTTTATAGATATTCACCCTGGAAACCCTTCTGAAACGAAAGAGCTTTTCTTTATCTGTCATGCCGTGGAAATGAAAAAGATCAATAGCCGCCTTAGTTCCTATATTCCTCTTTTCGATTGGCAACTTTTCCTCCACCAACTTTCTCATATAGCTTTTCACGTTCTCCATTACCTGTGCATCCAAGTTCACCTTTCCTCTAAGAGTAAAATAAAACCCTGAACCTATAGAATAATGCAAAACTATTTTTTCTATATTTTCTTTTCCAACCACATGATAAAAAGCTTTTAACATAAGAAAAACCATACTTCTTTGATAAGCACTATAACCTATGGTATCTTCCAAGGTCACAAAGTCAATGACAGAATCTTCTTTTAAACACTTATGAAATTCTCTAAGTCTTCCTTTGACAAAGGCAAGTACAGGCTGTGCAGAATACAGATGCAAAAAATCATCTGCGATTTCTCCATAGGTGGTTCCTACTTTGTAAGCCTTAGTTTCGTTTTTCACTTTTACCTGATAGAAATTCTCCATATCCAACAGCCTCCTTTTCCTTAAATGGTAATAAATGGATTCGCCTCTTTTTCACCAATAATTTCTAAATCCGGAAACGCTTTCTCTAAGTTATTTTTTACATAGTCTACAAATTTGTGTTCCGTCCCATAATGTCCCGCATCAATAATGCAAAGCCCCTGTGCCAAAGCATCTATGCCTGAATGATGATCAATATCCCCGGTTACTAAAACATCCAGTTTCTTATCCAGAGCAGGCCTTATAGCACTTTTTCCCGAACCTCCTGAAATTCCCACCAGACCAACTCTTTTTTCTAAATCTCCAAAAACCTTGACATCTGCAATTTGCAAATTCTTTTTTACCTGATGAGCAAAATCCTTTAGAGACATTTCTTCTATAGCCCCAAAACAGCCGATTCCAAGACTCTCACCGTTTTTATCTTCCCCTGTCACCTGCAAAATCTCTGTTTTATTAAGTCCTAGACTCTCTTTATTAATTTTCCACATCTGCACCGCATCAAAATTTGTATGCATGGCAAAATAACTAATATCATACCGGAGTAATTTTAATATTCTCCTACCTATAAAATCATCCTCTGTAATCTGTTTTAAAGAAGAAAATATTAAGGGATGGTGACTTATCAGACAGTCTACTTCTTCTTTGATAGCTGCTTCTACCACAGAATCTGTCACATCTAATGCCACTAAGACTTTTTTTATCTCTCCTTGTCTATTTCCAAGCAAAAGACCGACATTATCCCAGTCCATAGCATAGCTAAGGGGCCATTTTTCTTCCAAATATTTTAAAAAATCATCTCTCTTCATAATAAGCCAGTCCCTCCCACAAAAGCCTCTGCTTTTTTGCTATCTGCTGAATTCCTCTTATAGAACCTTGACTTTTTTGCTTTTGCAAATTTTCCAGAATGTTTTGTAAAGATTTTTTTTGTTTTTCAAGATACTCTTTTAAGATTTTATCTTTCTTCCTTAACAGTAGGGGTCCATATTCCAGTTCTACTTCAAGAAGTCTTTGCTTTTTCCCGGTGTAGGCAACCCTCATCATAGGATAGTATTTACCGTCTTCCAACAAAATGGTTTCTTTAAAAATCTCAAACCCGTTATCTGAGAGATATTTTCTCACACTTTTAATCTCTGACTGTGGTTGCAAAATGAGTTCTTTTAAACTTTGAACCACTTCTTTTTTTTGACCAAGAATGTGAAGTACCAGATTCCCCCCCATTCCTGCAATCACCATAGAATCAGCTTCATTCTCTTCCAATTTTTCAATTCCGTCACTAAGTCTTGTCTGAATTTTTTCTTCTAAATGAAATAGTTCTATATTCTCCCGTGCCCTTTGCAAGGGGCCCTTATTAATATCCATGGCAATCGCCGATGGAATCCTCTCTTGCCTACAAAGATAGATAGGGATATAGGCATGATCCGTTCCCACATCGACTAGACGACTGGACGGACTAACCATGTCTGCAATAGCAAGTAAACGATTGGATAACTGCATAAAGCCACCTTCTTAATCTAAATAATCTTTTAGCTTACGGCTTCTACTCGGATGGCGAAGCTTTCTTAGAGCTTTAGCCTCAATCTGTCGAATACGCTCTCTAGTTACACTAAATTCTTTTCCTACTTCTTCTAATGTCCTGGCTCTTCCATCCTCTAAACCGAAACGAAGTGTCAAAACTTTTTTTTCTCTTTCTGTCAAAGTATCCAAAACTTCCGCAAGTTGTTCTTTTAAAAGAGTAAATGCAGCTGCATCCGCAGGTACCGGCACATTATCATCCTGAATAAAGTCTCCTAAGTGAGAATCTTCCTCCTCACCAATTGGAGTTTCCAAAGAAACAGGCTCCTGCGAAATTTTTAATATTTCTCTTACTCTTTCCACACTCATATTCATCTCTTGTGCAATTTCTTCCGGAACCGGTTCTCTACCAAGTTCCTGCAAAAGCTGTCTTGAGATACGAATCAGTTTATTAATAGTTTCTACCATATGTACCGGAATACGAATGGTTCTTGCCTGATCGGCAATCGCCCTTGTAATCGCCTGACGAATCCACCAGGTTGCGTAAGTACTGAACTTAAATCCTTTATTATAATCGAATTTTTCTACCGCCTTAATCAGACCTAAATTCCCCTCCTGAATCAAATCTAAAAAGAGCATACCACGGCCTACATAGCGCTTAGCAATACTTACTACCAAACGAAGATTGGCCTCTGCTAAGCGTTTCTTTGCCTCTTCATCGCCCTCTTCCATTCGCTTTGCAAGTTCAATTTCCTCCTCCGCTGTAAGCAAAGGCACCTTTCCTATTTCTTTTAAATACATACGAACCGGATCTTCAATGCCGATTCCCTCAGGCACGGATAAGTCTATATTTTCCACATCCAAATCTGCATCATCTTCATCTTCTAAGGTTGCCTCATCATCATCCGTAAGAAGTAAGGCTTCTGTATCCTTCTCGGAAATACGCAAT
>DATCYL010000271.1:0-2050 GCA_036570305.1 Lachnospiraceae bacterium | reverse complement strand
AAAAGTGTGGCAATGTTCTTCAGATTTTTGAAGATAAACCCAGATGTTTTGATGCATGGGAATTAGAACCAACTATTGATTTAAAAAAGGAAGAAATCTCGCTGTGCAAAAAAATCACATGTAATAAAAATAGCTTAGGCTGGGAAGTATCCTTTGTATGGAACTATCATAAGTCTACAGTTTTCCAGACCATGTATGTCTATGACAAAAAGAAAAGAATTGATTTTAAAACCAATGTGGACTGGCATGAAAAGCAAAAACTTTTAAAAGTAGCCTTCCCTGTGGATGTGAGGGCTGTGGAAGCACGATTTGATATTCAAAACGGAAATATAAAACGACCAATTACGCAAAATACAAGTTGGGAAGCTGCCAAATTTGAAGTAGCTGCCCACAAATGGGTAGATCTTTCTGAGACAGGATATGGACTTAGTCTTTTAAATGATTGCAAGTATGGTTATGACGTGAAAGAAGATACGATTCGTCTTAGTCTGCTTCGGTCTCCTCTTTATCCTGATTATGCTGCAGATCAGGGAAATCATGAGTTTACCTATGCGATTATTCCTCATAAAAAAGAATGGTATGATGCAGATATTGAAAAAGAAGCCTTTGATCTTAATAATCCGATTTATGCCGTAAAAGGAGAACAGATTTGGGACAAAGGATCTTATTTTACTTTCAGTAAGGACAATCTTTTAGTAGATGCAATTAAACAGGCAGAAAATGAAGATGCAATTATTTTGCGTTTCCATGAATATAAGGGGCAAAGAGGTTTTGTAAATATTCAAAGTGCTCTTTCCATTGAGGCTTGGTGTGAATGTAATCTTATGGAAGAAGGAGATAATTATAGTAAGGATGCTATGGAAGTTTTCTTGCTCCCCTATGAAATCAAAACTTTGAAACTAAAGATAAAAAATGAAAGCTCAAGGTCATCTCGTTAAAAAATATTATTCTGTAGGAGTATGGATTTTATGAAGGAAAACTTGAATTTTGTATTTGATGGCAGTATGAATGAAGAGGTACTGACAAATTATTTGGCCCGAAGTGCTACGGCTGCGGGATTAATTGAGAGCGAAACCTTAGAGGACGACATTCGTGCCATTCTTAATCTTGGAATTAAGTTTTTAGGAAGAGCTTCCGGAATTTGGTATATGATGATGGATGATGAGCAACATTTTTCCTTATCAAAAGCATTGGCAGAAAAAATCCACGAAAAAGATGCAGAGATTATTCTACAATCCTGCATCTTTGAATGGGTGGTAAGACGGGTGGAAGAGATAAAAATCCCTCCTTATGTTTTTGAAGCATTTCATCTTCCCATAGAAGATAGGTCTTTTTGCTTGGAAAAAATCTTATTTGAAGAATCCCCATCAGGATATCAAAACAGAAGAGAAGATAAGAGAAAAGATGGAGGACTTCCCGATTTATCACGCTTAGAAGCACAAATGTGGTTTTATTACCGTGCTACTCGCTATATTGATTGCGGATATGAGGCGCTTCATATGGGGCAGGTACATTTATATACGTCAAATGATAAAGGATTTGTAAAAACTGTTCGCTTATTTAATATGATTAGAGAATATGGGACAAAAAATGCAAGGCGTCACAAGGTTCTTTTGGATGCCCATACTCATGGAATTAATATCCGGGGAAAGCTCTTATTTGACTACCACGCTATGCCATTTACCAGATATCCTGTATTATCCACAGAAAATGAAGACTTGGTGTTGGTAAGAGAAGGCTATAGCGAAGGTGGAGAAAATCCTAACGGGTGGAGCAAGGAGGCTATGCCCTATCTGATGGAATTTGATAATTGGGGTGGTCTGGCGGTAGACAATCGAGAATCTTTAAGAAAAGAAGACCTGGCATTTTGTGACTGGTGGGGATATGACCAAATTGCCTGGTTTGCCAACCAGCCAAACGACAGAAGAAATCACTTCTTGGAATACGCTTACAAATGGACGCAGATAAACAATCCAAACGCTTACTTTCAGATTCCATTTCGCAGAATGTTGGGAGATGCCTACATTTTAATAGACGAAGAAAACGGAAA
>DATCYL010000270.1:0-12893 GCA_036570305.1 Lachnospiraceae bacterium | reverse complement strand
CTGAAATTTTTTGGCACATAAGGGGCAATAACACTCCCCTCCATATTCATTGGACACATGCCACATAAAAAGTCCCGGATGGTCTGCAAAACGCTCAGCTAATGCTCTTGTCACCTTAGCCAGACATTTTCTATATTTGGGAGAGGTCATACAATGATTATGTCTACCCCCATGATGTCTTCGTATCCCTTCTTTTGTTACTCTTAATGCCTCCGGATAAGTTTCATCCAGCCATGCAGGTCTAGCTGCTGACGGTGTTGCTAAAATGGTATAGATTCCATTTTCATAAAGTTTATCCATAATCTTTTCCAGCCAGTCAAAATGCAGCTCTCCCTCTACCGGCTCATAAACAGACCACGAAAATATGCCCATAGTCACTGTATTGACATGGGCCTTTTTCATCATTTCTATATCTTCTTTTAAAATATCGGGATAATTCAACCACTGTTCCGGATTATAATCTCCACCATGCAATATTCCCCCCGGTTGTAAAAACGTCTCCCTTGACATTTGCTACGCCCTCCTAAATACGATGATTGGATATGTATTTCTAATCCATTGCCATATCTATTGTATCAAAAAGCGTTTTTTCGTCAAGGGAGATTCCTAAAGGAGAAACAAAGAGCTCTTTTTTATTTTATCTCTGCTACTTTTACCTTTCTATCTTCTTTAATAGAAAGTGTTAACGCATCTGCTGTTGCAATAGCTGCTCTGGCTGCCGAACCTGTAAGTAATGGTCTAAATTCTTCGGAAACCTCCGCTCCATGCATAATCTCATTAAAGTATTTCATTTCATTTTTCATAATACTATGCAACCACATTGGCGGTTTTTTTCCCGGTTTCCCGTACATAATGGCACCATCCATCTCAGTTCCATGATAGATTCTTGTGCGATCATCATCTTCTTCTTGTGACTCATGTACAAGAAAATGCGTCTCACCTGTTTCGGTTTTTAATGTGCCTCCACAATTTGCCATATCTATTTTTATAGCACCCTTGCTTCCCTGAATAAGTACATAATGCTCCGGCCAATGAAAAGCTGAACCGTATTCTAATACCGCAAATGTATTATTTGGAAATTCCAAATTAATAAATAACATATCATCCTCATCACCAAATTGCTCTCCCTTATGAGCCACATTTCCCCCTGTCATTGTAACAGTCTTAGGTTCTCCCATAATGAACTGAATACAATCCAGCTCATGAATGTGATGGTATAAATGTCCACCGGATTTTGAACGAATTTTTTTCCAGCTGATAGACTCCTGCGGTTCTTCCCATCCATTTCTTGCAGCGTGGCAATACAGAACATCTCCAATGCTACCTTCATTAATCAGTCTTTTAGCATGTCGAACGCCCTTAAAGAAATTCATTACATGACCTGCCATAAATATAACGCCATGTTCCTGGCAAGCATTTACCATTGCCTCACAATCTGCATAGGAAAGAGCAATCGGTTTTTCGCAAAATACATGCACTCCATGTTCTGCTGCCTTTATAACCGGTTCTTTGTGCAGATAGTTTGGGGAGGCTACAATTACCGCATCCACATCTTCTCTGCTGTATAAAGTATCTAAGTCGTTTTCTACATCACAGTTTAACTCCTCTGCCACAACCTGTGCATTTTCAGGATCGTAAACAGCTACAATTTTTGCATTTTCCTGCTCTTTCATAATCCGCCCAAGTTCGGCTCCAAAATATCCTGTTCCAACAATCGCATATCCTATTGATTTCATTTTTTTATCCTCCAATAATTATTTTACTGAACCATCCGTCATTCCACCGGCTATGTATTTTTGAATAAAGGTAAAGAATATTACCGATGGAATTACCACTAATGTCGAAGCTGCCATCATACTTCCCCAATCTAAAATTTCTGCTCCCTGCAAAGATTTTAAAGCTACCGATACAGTCATAAGATCTGTACTGTTAATCAAAATCAAAGAATACAAAAACTCATTCCATGCATTAATAAAGGTATAAATAGCTGTTGCCACGATTCCCGGAGCAACCAAGGGAAGTACAACCTTTATAAAGGTAACAACTTTGTTTGCCCCATCTACCCTTGCCGCTTCCTCGATACCGAGAGGTACTGTTTTAAAAAAACCAACCAGCATCCACACCGCATAGGGGACACTAAAAGAAAGATAAACAATAACCAAACCAATTCTTGTATTGGTAAGTCCTGTTTTTGCCATCACCAAAGAATAGGGAATCGCTAACAATATCGGTGGAAACATATAAGTTGTCACCAAAGCTCTTGACATAATATTTCCAAATTTTGGAAAAAACCTTACAATCCCATAAGCTGCCATAGCTGAAATCACAATAGCGATTACAGTCGTCACAAAAGCAATAATTAAGCTGTTTCCTATATTTGTAGCAAACCCTAAATTTTCAATTACATTTTTATAATTTTCCAAGGTAAAGGCCTTAGGAAAAAATGATGTTGGATGAGATGTCAATTCCCCCGCTGCTTTTACAGAAGAAATAAGAACCCATACCAAAGGGAAAAATGCAATTACAGATAAGATGATGAGGTATAGGTGGCAAAGACCGTTTCCGAGTTTTTCTTTTAATTTTCCACTCATTTACTTATCCTCCCTTTCCCATCGTCCAATTACCTTAAAATAAATTCCACATACAATAAGTAAAAATGCTAATAAAAGAATAGTCACTGCCGAAGACTTTCCTAGCAATTTGCTTCCCCACCCCATGGTATAAGCATAAATAGGAACTGTTGTTGTCGCATTGGCAGGTCCTCCACCTGTTAAAAGATAGATTAAGTCAAAATTATTAAACACCCAGATAGTTCTAAGAACAATTAAAAGCCCCACTACCACCTTTATATGTGCAAGTGTGATATGAATAAACTGTTGCAACCTACTTGCTCCATCAATCTGTGCCGCTTCGTACTGGTCTTGCGGTATTGTTTGAAGAGCCGATAATACATTAACCATAATCATGGGTGCACCAAACCAAACATTGATAAATACCAGCGTTAAAAACACCAAATTACTGTCGCTCAAAAACTGTGGCAATTCGGATACCAAACCTATATTCACTAAAAGGTGCGGAAGAAAACCCGACACTCCGTTTAAAATCCATTTCCAGGCAAGTGCAATCACGATAGATGGAAATGCCCATGGAACAATCAATAAAATCCTATAAATACCTTTTAAGAATTTCACTCTATGCAGTGCCAGTGCCGCTGTAAATCCTATAATAATTTGTCCGACCAAGGAACACACTGTCCATTGAATCGAAGTAAGAAATGCCCTAAAAAAATTCGGATCTAACAGCACGTCTTTATAATTTCGAAAACCGATGAAATTATAAGACGGTTTTATCAAGTGCTTTGTTGTCATACTAAAGTAGAGACTTGAAAAAATCGGGTAAATCAGCAAAGTTCCTACAATAATAAGTGCGGGCAATACAAACAACCATCTTGCATAATCAAATTTCGCTTTTCCTTTCACTTATTTTCCACCTTTCTCTGAAAAAGTTGCCTCAAGGAAAAGGCAACTTTTTCATCTTTCGTTATTGAATAGAACTAAATACTTCGTTTAGCTTATCTTCCGCATTTTTTGCCGCAGTTTTTACATCTGTTCCATTGGTGATAATATCCTGGAACATAGATTCAATAATGCCCTGTGACGTAAGAAGTCCTGCTTGCACGCTAGGTCCATTTTCAAACCCTATAGCTGTACCTAATTTCACAGCGTTGGAAATAACAGTTTCTGCCTGTGCAAATTTTTGCACTGTCTCATTTGATTTATAGCTTTCAGAATCAGAAATTCCACTGATAGAAGGAAGCATACCTACCGGTGTTGCCGCTAAAAACTTAGTGTAAGTGTCTGTATCATATAGTTTCTTCATAAATGCCTTACAGATTTCCGGATGTTTGGAATTTGCCCACACAACCATAGGAATATTTGAAGTTTCCGCACCATAATCCGGATCATCTGCATTCATTTTGGGAAGCGGTGCACAGTCAATTTGATCTATAAGGTCGGGTGAGTTGGTCAAAACCCCCGAAATCTGAAAACCTGAATTAAAATCAAACGCTGTTTTTCCCTGATAATACAAGTTTGCCTGATCAAGCACTGCATAGTTTACAGAATCCTTTGGTGAACAATTTTTGTAAATATCCAACCAGTAATTAATACCCTCTATCGCTACATCACTTGTCAGATTTGCTTTTAAGTCTTCTGTTAACAAACTTTCTCCCGCACTTCTTACATAGAAATTCAAAAATCTGGTCGCCATTAAATCATTGGAACCGCAAGGAAATGAGCATCCATAGATGCCATCTTTGGTTAATGCCTTGGCCGCTTTTGCAAATTCATCCCAAGTTTTTGGAACCTCAAGGTTTGCCGCCTTTAAAAGATCTTTTCTATACCACATTACCTGAGCATGTGAATACAAAGGAATAGAATAGCATTCACCATCTTTTTCACCCTCTGTAAGTGCTGTTTTGGCAAATCTATCTCTTCCTATATCATCAATCACATCATCCAGTGCAACCACAGCCTCCGCATCCATCATTTCCACTACGTGACCCGGAAGTGCTGTACTCATATCCGGCACATTTCCTGATGCCAATCCTGTCGTCCATTTCGTATAAAAATCACCCCATGAAAAAGTTTCGATATTAATTTTAACCTCAGGATTTTCTTTCATAAAACTATCTGCCGTTGCCTGAATCACTTCAAGTCTTGGTCCCTGTGTAAAGGAATGCCAAAAAGTAATCTCTCCGCTCAATTCTTTACTTTCTTTCTCACCTTTTGCATCCGCTGACTGTGAACTTCCTCCACAACCTGTAACCATTGTTGTCGCCATCATTGCTACTAGTAGAATGCTGATAATTTTCTTTTTCATTTGCTTTCCTCCTATTTACTTTTCTTCTAAGAATGCTTATTCTACCTGCCTTTTTATTTCTTTGTTGCTTTTGTCTGTCGTAAGGTAATTATAAGATAATATTTTGTGCATTTCCACGTCAAAACTGCTCAATAATAGCATAATACGCTCACTTATTAAACATTTTCATCTTTTCTGTGCTATTTATTCCTGTCACAATAACATAGTATATATACTTTGCGAACTTCATTATTTAATTAACAGTCACGGAATATAGTTTAGCAAAATGGCTGTACCAGGCTCGTCATCACAACAAAAAACCATCTCTTATACTCCCTTTACGGTTTGAATATAAGAGATGGTTTTTTATAAAATTCTATTCCTTAGCTGCCTGCCTGTACTGTTTAGGGGTATAACCGAAAACGGATTTAAACTCCCGGATAAAATAATTTGGATCTTCATAGCCGATTTCATAAGCAATATTACTTACCGGGTCATTACTGACAAGTAATTTTCTTGCTGCTGTTGTCAATTTTAGCTCCTTGATATAAGCCATGGGAGACTTCCCTATCTGTGCCTTAAACAAACCGCTAAATCTTTGTTTACTTAGCTCTGCCATATCTGCCATCTTCTGTGGAGTATATTTTTCTGCAGGATGTAATAAGACATAATCTACTACAAGCTGAATTCTAGAATCCAGCTGTGTATTTGCACGCCTAATTCTTTTTCTGATTTTTTCCAGATTATATTCTTCACTCTGTATTTCTACCTGTAACTCTTTCTTTTTTACACTGCTCATACGAGAAATCAACATACCGATTAAAAGCTCTAAATAACCCCTTACAAAAAACATTTTGGCAGAATCCTCACTCCTGATATAGTAATAAATTTTTTCAAAACAATCTCTTTCATTTTGACATTTTACTATATTGGGAATTCCATAGTAATCTTTTAAAAAATCACCACCTTCAAAAAAGACCGAATTAGTAAATCGTATGCTGGTAAAGGAAAAATTATCTGTCAAGGCATAACAAGAAAGTCTACATCCTCTTGGAATATAAACAATATCATCTTTTTTCACTACAAACTCTTCATCATCAATAAAAAAAGTGCCCTCCCCCGTTTCAATTAAACGAAACATATTATAAGGAACTATACTTTCCGGAAACACCCAATTTTTTCCAAATGAATATCTATCTATATAGAGAAAATTAAACCGTACATTATCAACTACCTTGCTCATTTTCTCCTCCTTTAGTTTTTTACCCCCGACGATAACGGTTAAAGCATCCGTAAATTTCCTGTCGTCTCGGAAGTGCAAATCCGCCCGGCAGATGACCCCGTTCCGCAAAAAAGTACAAGCCTTCTTTCTTTATTTTATCCTCTATGAGATTTACAATCTCAGACAAGGTTCGTTTACCGTCAATACAGTCTTCCACTGCATACTTTAACATCTTTGCCAAAGCAGCCGTTTGCTCACTATCTACCAACTGTTCCATATAACGAAGTTCCACCGCTTGTTTACCTAGCAAAAAACCATCTTTTCCAAGTACTTTTATTTTTTGCACCTCTTGCTCATCCTTAAACTTACCGCTACGGTAGTCCCTCCGCCTTATTCCTCCACTTAAATCTTTTGTCATTATTCTCTTCATCTGAGGTACTTTAAATTCTCTTGCCTTTTCCTCTGGCAGTGGATATTTTTCACATAAACATTTTACTTTTGCGGTAATATCTACCGGTTGATAACCGTCCATCTGAATTATGCAATCAGCAATATGGAAAAATGCACCCGAACTTCCTGCAACCAAAACTGTAGAAATTCCCATAACCTCATAAAGGTCTCTCGCTCGCGCTAAAAACGGAGTAATCGGTTCCTTATCAGGGGAAATGACTTCCTGCATAAAGCTATCTCTGACCATAAAGTTTGTCGCAGATGTATCCTCATCCAAGAAAAAGATTCGGCTACCCGCTTCAATGCCCTCCACAATCCCCGCTGCCTGTGAGGTACTTCCACTGGCATCTTCTGTAAAAAAGTTTTTGGTATCTTTACCGTTTGGTAAATCATTAATAAACATAGAAATATCCACATCTTTAATAAATCTTCCATCTTCCGAACGAAGTTTTAGTCCACTTTCATCTGCAATCACATACTCCCTGCCATCGCCCGCAATATGATTATAAACACCTAACTCCAGTGCAGAAAGTAGAGTGGATTTTCCATGATAGCCTCCACCCACAATTAGGGTAATACCCTCTCGAATTGCCATCCCTGTAATTTCTCCCTTATGGGGAAGTTTTACAGTCATTCTCATAGAATCCGGAGAAGAAAATCTAAGTGCCCCCTTCATCGGACGTTGCGATACTCCACTTTCTCTGGGTAATATGGCTCCATCTGCGACAAAAGCGAGCAAGTGATTCTCCTTTAGCCATTTTCTGATAAGGTCCTGATCCTCCGCCAAAAAAACAACCTTTTCCACTTCTTTTTTGGATAAACTTTTATAATATAAGCTCTTTTCCACACACTCCGGTAAATATTCAAAAAAAATCTTTTCCAACTCTCTTGCATTAATTGTCCTTCCATTTGCCGGAAATCCTACAAAAAAGCGAATTGTAATTCCTTTTTCATTTACCTCACAGGCACTTCTTTTTAGCACTTCTTGCCCGCAATGTGTCACTGAAATCTGACCGCTTTTACCGGAGCCTTTTGCCCTAAAGGTAAATTGATGTATCTGGTGTTCAAACTGACGTAGCAAATAGTCGGAAAGAGCAGTTCTTACCAACTCATCTTTTTTACAAAAGTCAGGAAATCCCCCTTCTTCATCCGCCACAAAAATACGAATATGACTTGGTCCCGCAAAAGGATCACCTTGTACTCTATCTACGGATAACTGATAGCCTTTAAATGCATAGTCTCCTTTTAAGGACTTATATGCAGGGTAACTTTTATGATCAATTGTATATAGTATATCTTTTAAATCTCTTGCTGTTTTCATTTTTCTCTCCTGTACTTTCCTCTTCCCATAATTAAACATGGATATTTTTCTTTTTAGTCTATGAAAACAAAATACCACAAAATCTACATACTTTCCACTTACGACCTGCCATTAAAATAAATTCCTATTTTCACCAAAATACTTATCCAAAGTTTTCCTTACAGCTCCCTTTCCGGCAATCATTTCTTTAAACAAACTTTCGATTCGCTCCCCAAGTTCCGTTTCATACAAATTGACACCAAATAACTGCTTATTAGATAGGATTGGTTGCAATTGTTTCTTTAAGCTCTCCGACTCTCCTAAAGTAATTTCTGAAAGTAATTTTCTTATCTCCTCTTTCATCGGATCCGGTGCCAGCTCATAAATATTGCCCTTATCATCAACGCCTAATAAATACCTTAGCCATCCGGCAATTCCAAAGGCTATTCCCCACAATTTATCTGTATTTCCATCTCTTTTTACATAGGATTTTACAGTTTCTCCAAACCTTACACAAAGTCCCTGTGATACGTCCGTCGCCAGACGTAAATTTGTATCCCCCAGATATTGGTTTGGAAATCTTGAAGAAAAAAGCTCATCCGTAAACTCCTTAGGTGACAGTATTCCCGGATTTTCTATGACGTCCATTCCTTCTACATAGGCTACTCGGCGTCCCAAACGCAACAAAGCCTCATCTTTAAGTCCATCTGCAAATAAATCAATCCCTAATACCACCTCGATAGGTCCCAGTGCAGAGTGCACCGGATTTAAGCAAGCTGTAACCTTCATTCTTTCCGCCTTATCTACCGTCTCCCTATCCGTCATATAGACACCGTATCCCTCTTCCAATTTAGGTCTTCCATTTGGAAATTTATCTTCTACTACAAGGTACTGAGGGATTTCTGCATTTGCAAAAGGAGCAATATAAGTCTCTTTAGAAGTTACGACCACATCCATGGCACTTATACCCAGTCCACTTAAATTACTGGCAATATCCTCACTTGGTCTGGGTGTGATTTTATCAATCATAGTCCATGGAAATGCCACTTTTTCTTCATTCTCCAAATATTTCACAAACTCCTTTTCCACAAACCCTAATATTTCCCATTCCTTTGCAATACTTAAAACAGATGTTTTTAACAAATCTCCGTTGTGAGAACAGTTATCCATAGAAACCAAAGCAATCGGAAATGCCCCTCTTTGAAATCTCGTATATAACATAGAGGCAAGAATTCCCATAGCGCTTTTCACTTTTTTAGGTCCCTGCTCTATATCATAAAAAGCAAGCATATTAAGTTTTCCAAACGAGTCATAAAGAGCATATCCTTTTTCTGTAATTGTCAGGCTAACTATTTGCAACTCTTTACAGGCAAAAATATCCTGTAGGCGATTCCACTCCTTATCCCGATGAGCATTTACCCCCAATGCCTCTGCAAAAGAAGCCAAAACTTTGATATCCCTACTTCCATCTTTATCAAGCAACACACTTAAGGCAAGATTGTCAAAAGGTTTATAGATTTTATCAATCACATCAAAATCAAAGGTCTCTACACAGGTAATCCCCCTGTCTAAAAGTCCTTTTTCCAATAAATCATCCGCAATTCCTCCTATAAATATACGAAAAATATTCCCGATTCCAAAGTGTACCCATCGAGGTGATTCTATCGCCTTTTTGCTTACTTCTTCCGGGCAATAGTCGGGAAGCTTGATACCCGCAATTTCCCAAAATTTTCTATCCTTTATCCCCTGGTATGTCAGTTCCATTTTTTTCTCCTTTTCTTTCCTCTGCAGACGAATCTACATCTATCATTACCTTCATAGTATACTCCTTATTTTCCTCAATGTATCTATAAGCTGCCTGATAATTTTTGAAAGAAAAATGTTTAGTGATCAGAGGCTCTAAGCTTATCTTTCCTTGACTGACAAAATCAATGGCATCAATATAATCTTCATGCCTATACATCATAGAGGTATTTAAGTCCAACTCGGAATCATTAAGCTTTGCCAAATCCACATTTGCCCTATTTCCAAACACCGCAACTAAAATAATGCAACTTCCCTTTCTTGCATTTTGTATAGCTTGCTCCATAGTACTATCTGTTCCAGCACAATCATACATCACATCTGCCTTATCATCACCAAATGCTTCAAATAAAGCTTGGCCAAAATCTTTTTCTTTTGTATTTACCGCAAAATCAGCCCCCATTTCTTTTGCCAGACTAAGTCTATAATCAGAGATATCTGTTACCAAAACAGATGTTGCTCCTAACGCCTTTAGGGCTTGCAAAAGCAAAATTCCTATAGGACCACAACCAAAAATAACTGCTTTACATCCCACTACATCCGAAAATCTTTTTGCTGCATGTATGGTCACTGCCAAAGGCTCTATCATAGCTCCCTCATCAAAAGTCATAGACTCTGAAAAAGGAGTTACTTTTGACGCATCCACTGCAAAATATTGGCTGGCACATCCTTCTGCTTGAAATCCCATTACTTTTAAATCCTGACAAAGATTATATTTCCCATGACGACATGGATAACAATGACCACAATAATATTGAGGCTCTATTGTTACCTTCTGTCCAATCAATAAATTCTCTACCTGTGCCCCCTTTTCTACAATTTCTCCCGACACTTCATGCCCCTGTGTAATCGGATATTTCGTATAGGGATGAAGACCATGATATACATGGATATCACTTCCACAAATTCCAATTCTCTTGATTTTAACTAAAACTTGATTAGGATGAATACTGGGAATTTCCACTTCCCTAAATGTGATTTTTCCCGGTTTTGTCATTACCTGTTGTAACATTGTCTTTGCGACCTCTTTTTCCATCTTTGTTATCTCCTTCTTGCATCCTTTGATAATAGATATTGTTTTGCAGATACACCTGTATACTCTTTAAATACTTTAGAAAAATATTTCTGCTCCGGGTATCCCACTGCAATAGCAATCTCATATATTTTCATATTAGTGGACCCTATCAATTCTTTCGCTTTTTCCATACGAATCTGACGAAGATAAGCAGAAAACGTCATGCCCGTTTCTTTGGCAAAAACCGCCCCCAAATATTGGGGGGTCATCTTATATTTTTGGGCAATTTCTCCAAAAGAGATATGTAGTGCATAATTGTGGTCTATATAGTTTAAAATACCTGTCACTAAATGAGAATACGCTCCCGTAAACAGTGCTTCCTTTTCTTCCTTTGGTTTTAGATGCTCCAATAAAGCCCTTACTTCTGAAATCATTACTGGTTTTAATAAATATTCTCTCACTCCAAGTGAAATAGCCTTTTGTGCATAGGAAAACTCTTCGTAGCCACTTAATATAACAAAAATATTGTCTATCCGCATTTGCCTTGTCTTTTCTATCATCTCTAAGCCATCCATTTTAGGCATGCGAATATCTGTAATAACAAGGTCCGGTCGCAAATCTTGAATCATTTTCAGTCCCTCTATACCGTTTTCCGCCTCTCCTACTACTTGAAATCCTAAATTTAACCGATTAATCAGTTTACCCAAACCTTCTCTAATCCTAAATTCATCTTCTACAATTACAATTGTCTTCATTATCCCTTCTACCCTTTTCTACAATTTACTTATATAAGGGATGACAATAATCACCTCTGTCCCTTGCCCTATTTGACTTTTTATTTCTATTCTAGCCTTATTTTTATAATACATACTTAAGCGCTCGACCACATTGCTTAATCCAATCCCATTATTAGGAATATTTCCGCTTAATTTCCCTTTAATTATGGTATTTAACACATCTTTTTCAATCCCTTTTCCGTTATCTTTCAGAGAAATTTCCAAATAATTGTCTTTTCTAATAAAAGCTTTTAAGGAAATAAGTCCCCCCTCTTTTGTATCCTCAAAAGCATGAAGAATACTGTTTTCTATCAAAGGTTGTAACATCATTTTATAAATGGGAAAATCTCCGGCACCTTCTCCTAAATCATATCGGCAATCAAAGGAATCATGGAATCTGACTCTTTGTAAAAATATGTATTTTTTTAACCACTCAATTTCTGCCTGAAAAGAAACAAGTGAGTTGCTGTTAGAAACACTGTATCGCAAAAGACTCCCTAAGCTTCCCAACATATTACTGATTTCTTCTTCTCCGGCATCTATCGCCATCCAATTAATAGAATCTAAAGTATTATATAAAAAATGCGGACTAATCTGAGCTTCTAACGATCTAATTTCGGCATTCTTTTGCCTAGTCACCGATTCTCTAATCTCCTCATTTTTCTGTTTTAATGTTTTTACCAAACGATTATTTCTATCCAGTAATTTATTAAAGTGATGAGCTATTGTATATAATTCGTCTTGAGAATCCAAATGTATTTTAACCGGTATACTGGTATCCGGATTATAACTTTCTATAGCCCTGCTAATTCTTTTTATTTCCCCTACATAATGCCCTGCTATCTTCATAACAATCATAAAAAAGAGAATTGTAATACTTACCATTAAAAGGACTACATAGCCGATAAAACGTCTTATATCTTTTGCCTGTACCTGCTCGTCCACAATATAATTGATTTTCCATCCTGTATTTCCTATCTCTTGACTTACTTGATGTATTTTTTTATCTTTATAGGTCTCCACTAAATAGGGAATATAGGATTTTCCAAAACTTTTCATTTCACTTCCTATAAGAATTCTTTTGTTTTCATCCGTTATTAGTGTTTCCACTCCCTCATTCCCGGATAAAGCGGCCTCATAGGAAAAAATATCACTTCCTAACGCAAATACTAAAATACCATAACGCTTTCCTGAATATAAATCTCTTACCGGCATTCCTATAAGAACAGAACTATCACTTAAACGCATATCTTTTTGCAATTTATATGCCGATGTGATTTTTAGTCTTTTAGGATTCCCTATAGCCTCCATTATAGCCTGTCTATTTTTCTCTTTTGACCACAGGGGACTCTCTCCCGGACTATACCATTTAGAATAAGAAATGTAGGATTGATTATCTCCTATAAAAATGGCTCCTTTTACATGGCGCAAAGAATACACAGCAGACTCCATCATCATTTTTATATC
>DATCYL010000269.1:0-3233 GCA_036570305.1 Lachnospiraceae bacterium | reverse complement strand
TTTCCTAATCTCAGTTATAAACTGTATGAGAAAGCGTAACAAATAAAAGAATAAAGGAGTGTGTTTTTATGGCAAACAAACACGGTAGCTCATCCATTAATAGCGATAATTTGCTTCCTATCATTAAGAAATGGCTCTATTCCGACCACGATATTTTTGTAAGGGAACTTATTTCTAACGCTTGTGATGCAATTACTAAATTAAAAAAACTGGAAGTAATGGGAGAATACAGCTTCCCCGATGATTTCAAACCCCAAATTAAAGTTTTGGTAAATCCCGAGGCAAAAACCTTAAAATTTATTGATAACGGTCTTGGCATGACCGCTGATGAAGTTGAGGAATATATTACTCAAATTGCATTCTCCGGTGCTACTGAATTTTTAGAAAAGTACAAAGACAAAACCACTGATGACCAGATGATTGGACATTTCGGTCTCGGTTTTTACTCCGCTTTTATGGTAGCTGATGAGGTACACATTGATACTCTCTCCTACAAAGAAGGTGCAAGCCCCGTACATTGGGAAAGTGATGGCGATAGTGAGTATGACCTATCCGACGGCAATAAAGATTCTGTAGGTTCCATGATTACTCTTCATCTAAATGAGGAGAGCTTAGCCTTTGCTAATGAGTATCGAATGAGAGAAGTTTTGGAAAAATACTGTTCTTTTATGCCGGTGGATATTTATTTAGAAAAAGAAAATGCCGAGCCGGAATATCAAACAATTGACCAGGCGGATTTAAAGGAAGATGATATTGTCATTGAACATATTCATGAAGATGCAAAAACCGAAGAAAAAGAAAATGAAAACGGAGAAAAGGAAGTTGTGGAAGTAAGCCCTGAAAAAAATCAGGTAAAAATCCAGAAACGTCCGGTATCCTTAAGTGATACACATCCTCTTTGGATGAAACATCCTAACGAATGCTCCAAGGAAGACTATATTTCTTTCTATCAAAAAGTCTTTATGGACTATAAGGAACCACTCTTTTGGATTCATCTAAATATGGATTATCCTTTTAACTTAAAAGGTATCTTATACTTCCCTAAAATTAATACCGAATATGATTCTATTGAGGGAACGATTAAACTCTTTAATAATCAGGTATTTATTGCAGACAATATCAAAGAAGTGATTCCTGAATTTTTAATGCTTTTAAAGGGCGTTATTGATTGTCCTGATTTACCTTTAAATGTATCCAGAAGTGCTCTTCAAAATGATGGATTTGTAAAGAAAATTTCCGACTATATCAGCAAAAAAATTGCAGATAAACTCATCGGTATGTGTAAAACAGACCGTGAAACTTACGAAAGCTATTGGGATGATATCAGTCCTTTCATTAAATTCGGTTGCATCAAGGACAGTAAGTTTGCAGAAAAAGTAACTGATTATGTTCTATTTAAAAATCTTGACGGTAAGTATTTGACCTTAACAGATCTTTTGCCTGCCAAAGAAGAAGCAGCAAAAGAAAAAGAAAGCCAGGAAAATAAAGAAGAAGCAAAAGAGAAAAAGACCATTTACTATGTTACCGATGAGGTGCAGCAAAGTCAGTATATCGAACTTTTCAAAGCTGAGGGAATGGATGCGGTTATCCTAAAGCATAATATTGACAATGCTTTTATTTCTCAAATAGAACGCGAAAAAGAGGAACTGTCCTTTAAACGTATTGATTCTGATATTACAGACTCCTTAAAAGAGGAAACGGATGCTAATCTTGGAGAAGCAACAAATCTTTTGTCAGATATCTTTAAAAAAGCTTTAGCAAAAGAAAATCTGACCGTAAAGGTAGAAAAACTTAAAAATGAGCAAATTTCTTCTATGATGATTTTATCAGAAGAAGAGCGTCGTATGCAGGATATGATGAAAATGTATGGAATGGCAGGTATGGATCCGTCCATGTTCGGTGCTAAAGAAACTTTAGTTTTAAACGCCAACCATCCTTTAGTTTCTTATTTAACAGACAATAAGGATTTCAATCATGCAAAAATTATCTGCCAGCAACTTTATGATCTTGCTATTTTAAGTCATAAACCTTTATCTTCCGAAGAGATGACTGCTTTTATCAAACGCAGTAATGAAATTATGCTCTTGCTCACAAAATAATTTTTTATAACTTGTATTTTAAAAGGGAGACAGCTGCTTGGCAGCTACCTCCCTTTTTTGCTACTTCTATCCCTCTACAATCAGATACTGACCGTTTGGCAACGGGAAAACTTCACTTGCCTCTTCGATACGTCCTGATAATTCAGAGATATCCATACCCATTTCTTCTAAATAATCTCTTGCTTCTTTCTCCGAATCTACGACCACTGCCATACAATCCTCCAAAAAAGCCTCTGCCTCCTCCAGTGTTTCTGCAACCGGCTCATCAAAAAGCTGACCCTGCTTTTTCAAAAATTCTAACAAACACTCTTCACTATACTCGTTCATACTTTTCTCCTCTTTTCCTCAAATTCTCCTTTAATAATTTCTTCCAACACCTTTTCTACACGTTCTGTAGAATAATGACTCTCCTCTTTTACTCGAGGCATGGCACTTTCCATAGCAAAATCATAATCCACCAAATGTAACATTTCCAAATCATTGTACTGATCTCCAAAGGCAACCGCCTCACTTGGCGAAATCTGAAACATTTCCAGAATTTTTGATAATGCCATTCCCTTATGAACCCCTTTTGGCATCATATCCAGCCATCCGTTTCCTGAGGTAACCACATTCGCCCTTGCTTTAAAGCGTTTAAGCCAGGTATCCAGACCCTCTTCCAGTCCTTTTTCCTCATATAGTGAAATTTTCATATAATCCTCAGGAACTTTTAAAATGTCCTCCACTATGGTCACATTATTTTTCACTACATTCATTAAGTGATTAGCATAACTTTCCTTTTTAGGTTGAATATAAGATGTATGCTCTCCTGATAATAAAACTTCCGTTCCCGGACTCTCTATAATCGCCCTTAACATTTCTTGCCCTAGAGAACGTTCCATAAGAGATTTGTGAATAACTTCTCCTTTATAAAAAATAATAGCACCATTTTCGCAAATGTAAATGATATCGTCTTTTACCGGCTCAAACAAGCGAAGCATATTATCATATTGTCTTCCACTTGCCGCAACAAATAAAATCCCCATTTCTTTTAATTTTTTAATCTGTTCAAAAACTTCAGGATTTAAAGACTGTGCTTTATTCAACAATAAAGTACCATCCAAATCACTTGCCACGAGTCGAATCATTAAACCC
>DATCYL010000268.1:0-2643 GCA_036570305.1 Lachnospiraceae bacterium | reverse complement strand
CAGTTCGTACTTCCTGAAATTGCAGCATGTATGAGAATAGCATTTTCAAAACTCTTATAAGTCACTATTTCACTCGGCCGCATCTTAGGATTTCCCGCCATTTCTACTGCCCGTTTTCCCGATTTACTTGCATATTCCAGCAACTCTTTACTCCCGGCAGGAAGCAAGGCACTTCCCGGCAAAGATAATCCCAAAGCTTCTGCCATAATTTGCATACTTGATGCCGTTCCCATAAAAGAGCAGGCACCGCAACCGGGACAAGCATTTTCCTTAGCCCAAATAAAAGTCTCCTCTCCAATCTCACCCCGCTCATATCTGGCACTATAGACTCCCAACTCATTTAAAGTCAGCATTTTAGGTCCTGCCTCCATAGTTCCACCTGATATAAAAATAGACGGAATATTTACCCTTGCCATTCCAATTAAATTTCCAGGTACCCCTTTATCACAGGAAGCAATATACACCCCGGCATCAAAAGGAGTGGCACAGGCTTGTATCTCAATCATATTAGCAATCATTTCTCTACTAACTAAACTGTAATTAATTCCGTCTGTGCCCTGACTTTCTCCATCACACATATCTGTCGTAAAATACCTTGCCCCATACCCTCCATTTTCAAAGACAGCTTCTCTGGCAGCTTCTACCAAACTATTTAAATGAACACTTCCTGGATGGCTATCACCATAAGTTGATTCAATAAATATCTGTGCCTTATTCAAATCTGTTTTTTTCCAACCGGCTCCTATTCTTAAAGGATCCAACTCCGGTGATAACTTTCTTAATTTTTGACTGTTTAACTCCATTTGACTTCCCCACCTTTTTTATTTCTTTCAAAATCCTATATCCCTTTAATCAACCACTTCTCTTAACTTCCTATCAATCTCTGCCTGTGCCTCATGTGATAAGAAAGTAAACGGACCATTTAAGATTTCTCTAAAGGTATATAATTCTTTTTCAAAAGGAAGTTTTGGATGAACGGAATAATAATTTTCCTCTAAAATTTTTCGTGTTTTCGGATTACTTTTTAGCTCTTCAAAAGGTGTATCTATACTATAGATTTTTCTATAGGCTTGTGTTGGATAGTATGAAAATGTATACTCTCCCGGTTCTAAGGAAATTTTTACATTTTTTCCATCTTGTTGTACGTCAAAACATCCCTCCGTCAGGAAATTTTGAATGCTGTGTATATTTGTATCTGGCAAAATTGCCACCGCTGTAGAATCAAAGGGAACTGTAAAAGAGAAGAATAATTGTCCATCTTCTATTTTCCATTCACTCTTTATTTTTCCTTTAGCAGAATCAAGACTTCCCTTTACCCATTCAATTTGATAATTGGGCTTAGGTGCCAATATAAATTTACTAAAACCAGCAGCTTCTTCACACGGTTGTATACCAACCATGTAACGATACATCCATTCAACAATAGAACCATAGGCATAATGATTAAGAGAATTCATTTCTGTACCGCTGATTTTTCCATCCGGCATCACTGAATTCCAACGCTCCCAAACTGTAGTTGCCCCCATAAGAACTTCATAGAGCCAACCCGGAAAGCCTTCTTCTAAAAGAAGAGCATAAGCGATATCATTTTTTCCATTTTCTGACAAAACTCTGCATAAATAGGGTGTTCCAACAAAACCTGTCTCTAAATGATATCTGTTTTTTCTCAATTTATTCATCAGCCCCTGACAAACCTTATCATAAGCAAAGTCCGGTGTCAGACCCATATAAAGGACAACTACATAAGCTGTCATAGTATCTACCGACAAGTTTCCGTTCGGAGTATAATATTCCCTTAAAAAAGCCTCATAAATCTCTTTTTCCAACTTTGAATACTCTTTATATTCTTTATCATATCCAAGCACTTTTGCCGCCTTCGCTACAAGAGTCGTCGACAAATAGTAATAGGCAGAAGCTATTAAATGAGGATCCGTCGCGCCGTAAACACCTCCTTCATAATTTCCATCCAGGGCTAGCCAATCCCCATAATGAAATCCACTCTGCCACAATCTTTTCGCTCCATACCTGTCGTCCTCCCCTTTCATGTAGTCTACCCAGGCTTTCATACTGTTAAATTGTCTTTGCAAAATTTCTTTGTCTCCAGAATGAAGATATACATTCCAGGGAATTACAGTTGCCGCTTCCCCCCATGCAGTGGTTCCATCTCCATGATAATTACAAACAGGAACAACATCCGGAACACTTCCCTTTAAATTTAATTGTTCACTATAGACATCTTTTCCATACTTTGTATAAAAAGCATAGGTATCTGCATTGTAACATGCCGTTCCGGAGAAAATTTGAGCATCTCCTGTCCAACCATAGCGTTCATCTCGCTGAGGGCAATCTGTAGGCAAATCTAAAAAATTCCCCTTTTGACCCCACCATGCATTATGAAAAAGTTGATTTACTAAAGGATTTGATGTTTCTATTTCTCCGATTTTGTCCATTTTAGAATGTATTACAAATCCCTTAAAGTCACTTAGACTATCTTCTCCTTCCTCCCATCCTTCCACTTTGACAAAGCGGTATCCAAAAAAGGTAAAATGCTGGCGTACATCTCTTTCTTTCCCATCCGATATATAAGTAAATTCTGCTTTTGCCGTCCTCAGATTTTCATTATAAAAGTTTCCATCCTGTAAT
>DATCYL010000267.1:0-4835 GCA_036570305.1 Lachnospiraceae bacterium | reverse complement strand
CTCCATCCTTCTGCCAGGATAGTGTATCCCACATTCGGAGTTCCGTCTTCCATAGTCGGATGTTCTTTTAAGTATCCCTCAATAATGTCAAAATACTCATCCATAGTCTTAATTTGCGGATAACCTGCCCATTCAAGAACTCTTGCCTGAATCCAAAAAGCTTCATCATTATGAACAGTTCCCGATTCTGCGTTTCTTATATTTGAAAACTGTGGAATCCAATAAATATGTCCGTCATCCTGACGAAGTTTATCCCAATCCTCCTCGGTTAAAAAGTTTTTAATATTGGGATATTTATCAAGATAATCATCTAAAGGAACCAAAGCTCCTGCCTGATACAACTGCACAGAGTTTGAACCGCCGTCGATAAAGTCCGGATAATCTCCTCCTGCAATCATAGTTCCAATCGCTTCTTCTGCTGTCTGTCCGGTCAGCCATGTTTCTTTTACTTTCGCGCCGGTCTTTTTAGCGATGATTTCCTGAATTTCGTTATCATCATTAATTTCCGCACCCTGCACGCTGAAAAATGCTGTAAATTGATTTACTCCATCTTCCTTACTCTCCGCTTTTTTGCCCTCTTCTTTCTTACCCTCACCACATGCTGTTAAAGCTAAGGCACTTAAACTTAATGCCAGCATCGGTATAAGAAATTTCTTTTTCATATTGATGTACCTCCCGTTTATTTATGTAGTAATACTATCATATCTTGGGTTTTCTTTTTCCCGTAAAAGTATGAAAGAAAGGGGGAGAAATTTTAAAAGATAGGAGGGGAATTTTAAAATTTAACCGCGCTTTTACTCCTAGGGATAAAAAGGGCTTTGAACCCTATCTTTCATAAAGTCCAAAGCCCTTTTTCATTTATTCTTTTGCTCTTAAAAATTCATTTTATGCAAATGGATTTTCGCCCGGATATTGAATTGCCTGCGGATGATTATAATCCAAATCTTCTACCGGAACACCTAAGTATTTTAAAGCTGCAAATAAAGCTTTTCCGTAGTGTCCAAAAGCAACTGCTCCGTGGTGAGGATAATTTTTCTCAATGAGTACATTGCGATAGAAACGACCCATTTCCTTGATAGCGAATACACCGATTCCTCCGAAAGAACGAGTTGCCACCGGCAATACTTCACCCTCTGCCACATAAGCTCTAAGCTTATTATCTGCTGTAGACTGTAAACGATAGAAGGTAATCTGACCTGCCTTAAGATCTCCCTCGATAGTTCCGTCACACCAGTCTTGCGGATGTGTACGAGCCATAATTCTCTGGTAGCTCAAACGTGGATTTTCTACACGTGTAGAACAGGTATTTCCGCAGTGGAATCCCATAAAGGTATCCGTATGCTTCCAGTCATAGTCAAACTTACCTTCGATAGATTCTTTATACATATCCTTAGGAACAGAGTTGTTAATATCTAATAAAGTCACTGTCTCTTCAGAAATGCAAAGTCCGATATATTCAGATAAAGTTCCATAAATATCTACTTCACAAGATACCGGAATTCCCTGGCGCATAAGGCGACTATTTACATAACAAGGAACAAATTTAAACATATCCTGGAAAGCCGGCCAACATTTTGTGGTAAGTGCCACATATTTACGATAACCTTTATGCTCTTCTACCCAGTCAAGCAAGGTTAATTCATACTGTGCTAATTTTTGAAGCATCGGAGGCTCTTTCCCTTCCATGTAGCCCATTTCCTCTGCCATATCTTTTACAGTTGCAGGAATACGCTCGTCACCCTCATGCTTTAAGAAAGCTTCATACAAATCAAGTTCTGATTCTTCCTCAATCTCAACACCTAAATTAAAGAGCTGTTTAATAGGCGCATTACATGCCATAAAATTACTTGGACGAGGTCCAAAGCTGATAATCTTTAAGTTATCTAAAGCATATTTTACACGTGCGATTGGCAAAAATTCGTGAATCATATCTGCGCAATCCTCAGCATCCCCTACAGGATATTCAGGAATGTAAACTCTTGTATTTCTAAGAGCTAAGTTATAGCTTGCATTTAACATACCGCAGTAAGCATCTCCACGACCATCTAATAAGTCTTCCTGTGATTCTTCTGCTGCTGCACAGAACATAATCGGTCCGTCAAAATGTTTTGCAAGCAGTGTTTCTGCAATTTCCGGTCCAAAGTTACCTAAATAAATGCAAAGTGCATTACACTCATTTTCATTTACATCTTTTAATGCATTTACCATATCAATTTCACTCTCGATAATAGTAACAGGACATTCATAAATGTCTGCTGCATCATACTTTTTCTGGTAAGCCTCCACCAAAGCTTTTCTGCGGTTTTCTGCTAAGGAAGCCGGAAAACAGTCACGGCTTACTGCAACGATTCCTAATTTGATTTTTGGAATATTTTTCATTGTTCATCCTCCTAAATTAAATTTTTCTTTATCTAATGACTAACAAGTTAAATTTTCACCTTTAAGACCTATATAGGCACCCTCATCAAGTCCGCCCTCAGCATGACCGATTAGCCATTTATTCTTTGCCATCAAAAGGCAGTCTTCATTTATTTTTCCATCGTTTGATTTACATCCTCTTAAATGCTCTTTGGATAAAGGTTCATTTGTTCCTTTACTCAAAACTACTGCCACACGAAATCCTTCGTCTGTCACATGACAAGGTGCATAGTGCAAAGTTGTCGCATACACTTCTACTGCTACTCCTTTAGGAATACGAAAAGCTACCGCCTTTGATGTATCATAAGTATAATCTTCCTCTACATCGGTCTGTTTTCCCAAAATCAACACTGCGTCTTCTCCACAGGCAATATTAATTTCGGAACAACGGTGATATTCCAGTGCATTTAAACGGTTATTATGTCCGTTACAATAGCCAATCTCAATATCTACCTCTCCGTAAAGCACATTTTTTACCTCTTTTGCCACCGGTAAACTCTCAAGTTCCTTATCTGAAGCCACATAAATGGTTCCCTCTTTTGGACATTCCCTTGTCATCATCACCTCTACGATGGCTGAAACATCCACATTGTCCATGACCTTACCGTATTCTCGAAACAAAGGTTCTGTAACTTCATGAATCTGCATCTTCTTCCCTCCTCTTTACTTATTTTAAAATATCAAAAAGGTTCTGGCAGCTTGGATAAATCTGACAAAACTTTTTATACTGTTTTTCATAACGCTCAACAATTTCGGGATCCGGCTCTATTACTTCTACCACTTCTACGATAGACTTTGCCGCCTCTTCTACATTTGCAAAAGCACCGTCCGCCACAGCGGCTAACATAGCCCCTCCCAAGGAAGGACCTTCTTCTGTCTTTAAGATTTCCAATCGTAAATTCAAGACATTGGCAACGATTGTTTTCCAAAGAGGACTTTTTGCTCCTCCTCCTACAATTCTTGACGTGTCTAAAGTAATACCCAGCTTTTTAGCCACTTCCATCATATCTCTAAGAGCAAATGCCACACCCTCCAATACAGCCTGGGTCATATCCTCTCTCTTTGTATCCATAGTCATTCCTATAAAGGTAGCTCTGGCATTGGGATTATTATAAGGAGAGCGCTCTCCCATCAAATAAGGAAGATAGTAGACATAATTTCTTCCCAAAGCTTCTTTATCGATGTCCTTTTGCTCCGCTGCATAATCCTTTGTCTTTAAGATTTCATCCATCCACCATTTGTTACAAGAGGCTGCGGATAACATGCATCCCATCAGATGATAAGCACCATTTGCATCACAGAAAGAATGAAGTGCATTATTTTCATCTACACCGAAGTTTTTGGAAGAAACAAACAAAGTTCCGCTGGTTCCAAGAGAAATATTACATCTTCCATCTCCTACAGTTCCGGTTGCTACTGCCGCCGCCGCATTATCTCCGGCTCCTGCAGCCACCTTACAGGCTGTAGAAATCCCCAATTCCTTAGCTATTTCAGGAAGCAACGTTCCCACACAGTCAAAACTTTCAAAAAGCTTGGGCAACATAGCCTCTGTAATGCCACAAATTTCACACATTTCCTTGGACCATTTACGGTTTTTCACATCCAAAAGCAACATTCCCGAAGCATCCGATACATCTGTAGAATGAACTCCTGTTAAACGATATGCCAAATAATCCTTGGGTAACATGATTTTTTTGATTCTAGCAAAGTTTTCCGGTTCATGATTTTTTACCCAAAGTATTTTCGGGGCTGTAAATCCGGCAAAAGCAATATTTGCTGTATAATCGGATAATTTTTCTTTTCCAATTACTTGGTTTAAGTAATCTGTCTCCTCTGCTGTTCTCCCGTCATTCCATAAAATTGCCGGACGAATCACTTCATCATTTTCATCCAAAATAACAAGACCGTGCATCTGACCGCCAAAACTTATCCCTGAAACCTCCGATGCATCCTGCCCTTTTAATAGTTCTTTGATACCCTCTATGGTTTCTTTCCACCAATCCTTTGGCTCTTGTTGTGACCATCCGGGTTGCGGAAAATACAGTGGGTATTCTCTGGAGACAATGTTTTTAATCTCTCCTTTTTTGCCCATAAGCAAAAGCTTTACAGACGATGTTCCCAAGTCTATTCCAATATAAGACATTTTTCACCTCCGCTTGTGTGCACGTGCACATATCATAGGTATAGGATAAATCAATTTCTCTTGTTTTTCAATTGACACATCTTACATATTTTGACTCTTTACTTTGTCTGTTTTTCCCAAACAAATCTTTGTTCATGTGCACGTAATTGACAAGCATTTTTATCTATGCCACAATAAGAAAAAAGAGTAAAAATTGTTAAAGAGGTAATTATGGCAACTATGAAAGAAATTGCCCAATTAGCAGGTGTCTCCCGCGGCACTGTGGATAGGGTTA
>DATCYL010000266.1:0-12973 GCA_036570305.1 Lachnospiraceae bacterium | reverse complement strand
ACCACCTTCAAAACCTGGTCTAGGTGCTCCGGAACGAGCTTTTTGACCCTTGTGTCCTTTACCTGCTGTCTTTCCGTTTCCAGAAGCATGTCCACGACCCCTTCTGAAATTATCGCTATGTTTGGAACCTTCTGCTGGTCTTAAATTAGATAAATCCATTATGACACCTCCTTCTTCTTAAATTTCTTCTACTTTTACTAAATGCTGAACTTGTTTACACATACCTCTAACAGCTGCGTTATCAGGAAGCTCAACAGTTTTATTTAACTTTTTTAATCCCAATGCTTCTACAGTCTTTTTGTGCTTTGGAATTGCACCGATTGTAGATTTTACCAATGTGATTTTTAATGTATTTGCCATTTTTTATTCCTCCCTATGCCAAAATCTCTTCTACAGATTTTCCGCGTAGTCTAGCTACTTCTTCAGGAGTTTTTAATTTTGCAAGTCCATCGATGGTTGCTAAAACAACGTTCTGTTTGTTATTAGATCCTAAAGATTTGGTACGGATATTTTTAATACCTGCCAACTCGATTACGGCACGAGCAGGACCTCCTGCGATAACTCCGGTACCTTCAGGTGCTTTCTTTAATAATACTTCCGCACTACCGAATTTTCCTACGAAATCATGGGTAATACTTCCATTATCATCAAGTGCTACGCTTACTAATTTCTTCATAGCATCTTCTTTACCTTTGCGAATTGCTTCAGGGATTTCAGTCGCTTTTCCAAGACCGGCTCCAACATGACCTTTACCGTCTCCTACAACTACAAGAGCAGTAAAACGCATGTTACGACCACCTTTAACAACTTTTGTTACACGCTTGATTGATACTACTTTATCTTCAAGCTCCATTGCACTTGTATCAATAATTGTACGCTTCATGTGTTCATCTCCTCTCTAGAATTTCAGTCCGGCGTTACGAGCTGCGTCTGCTAATGCCTGAATTTTACCCTGATAGATGAATCCTCCTCTATCAAATACAACTTCTTCAATGCCAGCTTCCACTGCCTTTTTACCAATTACTGTTCCTAATTTTTCTGCCGCTGCAACGTCGTTGGTTTTCTCTAAGCCTTCTTTTACATCTGCCTGAAGAGTAGAAGCACTTACCAAAGTGTTGCCTACGGTATCGTCGATGATCTGAGCATACATATGGTTGTTGCTACGGAATACAGCCAAACGAGGTCTTGCTGCTGTACCAACGATATGATTACGTAATCTTCTATGTTTCTTTGCACGAACTTTCGCTCTTGATACTTTACTAACCATTGTTCACACTCTCCTTTATTTTTTACCGGTTTTACCAACTTTACGTCTGATAACTTCGTCGATATATTTAATTCCTTTTCCTTTGTAAGGTTCAGGTCTTCTCTTATCTCTGATTTCAGCCGCAAACTGGCCAACTTTTTCTTTGCTGATTCCCTTGATGGTAATTACATTACCTTCCACTACAGACTCTAATCCTTCCGGATCTTCCATCTCTACCGGGTGAGAGTATCCTAAAGAAAGAACTAATTTCTTTCCTTGTTTTTGAACTTTGTAACCAACACCATTTACTTCAAGTTTCTTTTCATAACCTTCATTTACACCTGTTACCATGTTCTGAATGAGGGTTCTTGTTAATCCGTGTAAAGATTTCATTTTCTTTAAGTCATTAGGTCTTGTTACAGTAACCTGACCTTCTTCTACTTTAATTTCCATCTCTACCGGTAAAACTCTCTCTAAAGTTCCTTTTGAACCTTTTACTGTTAAGTGATTTCCTTCAGCCAATGTAACTGTTACTCCGGCAGGAATCACTACAGGCAGTCTTCCTATACGTGACATACCATTTTCCTCCTTACTTAAATTCTCGGAAGGGAAAATATGTTTCCCCTCTGTTTTCAGTATCTTTTTTTATAATTACCAGATAAATGCTAAAACTTCTCCACCTACATGAAGTTTTCTAGCTTCTTTATCAGTGATAACACCCTGATTGGTAGACATAATTGCTGTTCCCAAACCACCTAAAACTCTTGGAATATCTTCTTTTCCAACATAAATACGAAGTCCCGGCTTAGAAATTCTCTTAAGTCCTGTGATAATTCTTTCGTTCTTATCTGAACCGTATTTTAAAGTAATATGAATTGTTTTAAAGCTTCCTTCTTCTACAACTTCACAATTTGCAATGTATCCCTCTTTAAGAAGAATATCTGCAATTGCAAGTTTCATTTTAGAAGCAGGAACATCTACAGTATCATGTTTAGCAGTATTTGCATTACGAATTCTTGTAAGCATATCTGCGATTGGATCGCTCATTGTCATGGATGTGCTCCTTTCTTAACTCTATACTTTGTATAATTTTCAAGCTTGCACACGGCATAAAAACTCTATTGCCTGCTTCTTTTTACCAGCTTGCTTTTTTAACACCCGGGATTTGTCCTTTGTATGCTAATTCACGGAAACAAATTCTGCAGATTCCGTATTTTCTCAAATAAGCATGTGGACGTCCACAAATTCTGCAACGATTATATTCTCTGGTGGAGAATTTCTGTTTACGCTGCTGTTTTACTTTCATTGCTGTTTTAGCCATGAATACTTCCTCCTATTTATTTTGCAAATGGCATATTAAATAATGTCAATAATTCACGAGCTTCTTCATCTGTCTTAGCAGTAGTAACAAAGATAATGTCCATACCACGAACTTTATCTACTTTGTCATACTCAACTTCCGGGAAGATAAGCTGTTCTTTAATTCCAAGCGCATAGTTTCCTCTTCCGTCAAAAGCGTTAGGATTTACTCCTCTAAAGTCACGTACACGTGGCAATGCAAGGTTGATCAAACGATCAGCAAATTCATACATTTTATCTCCGCGAAGAGTGGTTTTGCATCCGATTGGCATACCTTCTCTGATTTTGAAGTTAGCCACAGAATTCTTAGCTCTTGTTAAAACTGCTTTCTGTCCGGTAATAAGTTCCATATCTGCCACAGCAGCATCCAGCAATTTTGCATTTTCTTTAGCTTCACCAACACCCATGTTGACAACGATTTTGTCGAGTTTTGGCACTTCCATGATATTTTTATATCCAAACTTTTTAATCATAGCATCTACGATTTCATTCTTGTATGTATCTTTAAGTCTGCTCACTTAAACGGCCTCCTCTCTTATAAATCGATTTCCTGTCCCTGTTTTCTTCCAACACGAACTTTTTTATCTCCGTCCATTTTAAATCCAACTCTTACAGGTTTTCCTTCATGTAATAACATTACGTTCGATACATGAATGGCAGCTTCTTTCTCAATAATTCCGCCCTGCTGATTAGCCATAGAAGGTTTTGCGTGTTTTTTCACGATATTAACACCTTCAACTACTACAGTGTTTTTCTTAGCGTTTACGGCAAGGACTTTTCCATCTTTACCTTTGCTTGTTCCGGCAATTACTCTAACAGTATCACCTTTTTTTATCTTCATAGCTGACATACTCTTCCTCCTATAATACTTCCGGAGCTAGAGAAACAATTTTCATAAACTGTTTTTCACGAAGCTCTCTGGCTACTGGTCCAAAGATACGAGTTCCTCTTGGAGTTTTGTCATCTTTGATAATTACAGCAGCATTTTCATCGAATTTGATATAAGAACCGTCTTTACGACGAGCACCTTTTACGGTACGAACTACTACAGCTTTTACAACGTCACCTTTTTTTACAACACCACCTGGTGTTGCATCTTTAACAGTAGCAACGATGATATCTCCAATATTGGCATATCTTCTGGTAGAACCACCTAATACACGGATACAAAGAATTTCTTTTGCACCAGTATTATCAGCGACTCTAAGTCTACTTTCCTGTTGAATCATGCTTGTATCCTCCTAATTATTTAACTTTCTCTACCACTTCTACAAGTCTCCATCTTTTATCTTTAGATAAAGGTCTTGTTTCCATTACTTTTACAGTATCTCCGATGTTACAAACATTGTTCTCATCATGAGCTTTTAATTTATATGTTTTCTTTACAATTTTCTTGTAAAGAGGATGTTTTACATGGTCTTCAATTGCAACAACAATTGTCTTATCCATTTTGTTGCTTACCACTTTACCCTGACGGGTTTTTCTAAGATTTCTCTCTTCCATGAATTATGCCTCCTTTACAGTATTTGCCTGTTCAGCGATTACTGTCTGAATTCTGGCAATGTTTCTGCGAACCTCTTTGATTCGGCTTGTATTATCTAATTGATTGGTTGCATTCTGAAATCTCAAATTAAAGAGTTCTTTCTTAGCAGCTACTAATTCTTCATTCAATTCTGCAGCTGATTTTGCTTTCAAATCTTCTACATATTTATTAATTTTCACTGTTATCACCGCCTTCTTGGTCTGCACGAGAAACGATTTTACATTTACAAGGTAACTTATGCATTGCAAGACGTAATGCTTCACGAGCAGTTGCTTCTGGAACACCTGCGATTTCGAACATTACACGTCCTGGTTTTACTACTGCTACCCAGTACTCTAAGGAACCTTTTCCGGAACCCATTCGTGTTTCTGCTGGTTTCGCTGTTACTGGTTTGTCTGGGAAAATCTTAATCCAAACTTTACCACCACGCTTGATATAACGAGTCATAGCAATACGTGCTGCTTCTATCTGATTTGATCTAATCCAACAAGGTTCTGTTGATACTAAACCATACTCTCCGTAGTTAATAACGTTTCCTCTTTGAGCTTTTCCTCTCATGGATCCACGGAACTGTTTACGACGTTTAACTCTTTTTGGCATTAACATAATTATTTATCGCTCCCTTCCTTAGCTCCTTTTGTTGGAAGAACTTCACCGTTGTAGACCCAAGCCTTTACACCGACTTTTCCGTAGGTTGTGTCTGCCTCAGCGAATCCGTAGTCAATATCTGCTCTTAAAGTCTGAAGAGGAATAGTTCCTTCGCTGTAGAATTCTGTACGAGCCATATCAGCTCCACCAAGACGTCCTGATACAGAAGTTTTAATTCCCTTTGCTCCAGCTTTCATAGTTCTTGACATTGTAGATTTCATTGCACGACGGAAAGAAATACGATTCTCTAACTGTAATGCAATATTTTCAGCTACAAGCTGTGCATCCTTGTCAGGTCTTTTTACTTCTTTAATATCTACAACTAATTTCTTACTTGTCAGTTTCTGAACTTCAGCTTTTACCTTCTCGATTTCTGCTCCGCCCTTACCGATAACGATACCGGGTTTTGCTGTGAAGATAATTACTTTTACTCTGTCTGATGTTCTTTCAATTTCAATTTTTGAAACACCTGCACTGTATAATTTCTTTTTCAAGAATGTTCTGATGTTATAGTCTTCTACTAAATAGTCAGCAAAATCTGCTTCTGCATACCATTTAGAATCCCAGTCTTTGATAACTCCGACTCTTATGCCGTGTGGGTTAACTTTCTGTCCCATGCTTACCCTCCTTATTTCTCATCTAATACGATTGTGATATGACTGTTTCTTTTTTCAATTCTGTAAGCTCTACCCTGAGCTCTAGGTTTAATTCTCTTCATTGTTGGTGCTTTATTTGCATAGCACTCTGCCACATAAAGATTTTCAACATTCATTTGATTATTGTTTTCTGCGTTGGCAACTGCAGACTCCAACAACTTTTTCACAACGCTTGATGCATATCTTGGGTTGTAAGTCAGAATTCCAAGTGCTGTCTGCACATCTTTTCCACGGATTACATCCAATACATAGCAAGCCTTTTGAACAGACATTCTAGCATAAGATAACTTTGCTGACGGTCTGGTATCCTTCTGGGCATTTCTTTCTCTTTTAATTTGGGATCTATGTCCTTTTGCCATTGTTTTGTTTCCTCTCTTTCCTGCTTTCACGAAGCAATGCGGTGCGCCTCTACCGGCGCCACAGGCACCCTCTCGGGTGCACCGGTAAGTTACTTACTAATCTTATCTTGACTTCTTATCGTCTTTTCCATGTCCTCTGTAAGTTCTTGTTGCAACGAACTCACCAAGTTTATGTCCAACCATGTCTTCTGTAACATATACAGGAACATGTTTTCTTCCATCATGAACAGCAATTGTGTGTCCTACAAACTGAGGGAAGATAGTAGAACGACGTGACCATGTTTTAATAACTGTTTTTTCATTTGCAGCATTCAATGCATCTACTTTTTTAAGTAAGCTAGCGTCTGCAAATGGTCCTTTTTTTAATGAACGTGCCATTCCTTTTTCCTCCTTTATTTAGCTAATGTCTTTCCATCTCTTCTTCTTACGATGTACTTATTAGACTGCTTGTTTTTCTTTCTTGTCTTTAAACCAAGAGCTGGTTTACCCCAAGGAGTACTTGGACCTGGACGACCGATTCCGGCCTTACCTTCTCCACCTCCGTGTGGATGGTCATTCGGGTTCATTACAGATCCGCGAACGGTAGGTCTGATACCCATGTGACGTTTGCGTCCCGCTTTACCGATATTTACCAAGCTGTGCTCACCGTTTCCAACAGTTCCAATAGATGCGCGGCAAATAATCGGCACCATTCTCATCTCTCCTGAAGGAAGACGAAGAGTAGCATATTTTCCTTCTTTTGCCATTAACTGTGCGCCATTTCCTGCGGAACGAACAAGCTGTCCACCTTTACCCGGATACATTTCCACATTGTGCACTACTGTACCAACAGGAATTGCTGACAATGGAAGGCTGTTTCCTACGCGAATCTCGGCATTTACACCATTCATAACTTTCATCCCTACTTTTAATCCTTCCGGAGCAAGAATGTAAGCTTTCTCTCCATCAACATAGCTGATAAGAGCGATATTTGCTGTTCTGTTAGGATCGTATTCAATACTTACTACAGTAGCTACAATATCATCTTTATTTCTTTTGAAGTCAATAATTCTATATTTTCTTCTGCTTCCGCCTCCGCGGTGTCTTACTGTGATTTTACCCTGGTTATTACGTCCAGCATTTTTCTTAAGAGACACTACCAAAGATTTCTCCGGTGTTTTGCTTGTGATTTCAGAGAAATCCAAACCACTCATGTGTCTTCTAGAAGGTGTATATGGGTTATAGGTTTTAATTCCCATTACGATTCTCCTTTCGAATATTATTTATCATGCTTTCCAGCATATACTATCGGCTTTTACTGTATCTTACAGTCCTTCGAACAACTCAATGTCCTTGCTTGCCTCTGTCAATTTAACGATTGCTTTTTTAGTTTTTGCTGTTTTTCCTACGATTGCTCCACGTCTTTTTTTCTTACCGTCAATATTCATGGTATTTACGCTTGCTACCGCTGTTCCCTCGAACATTTTTTCAACAGCTTCTTTAATTTGAGCTTTGTTAGCTTCCGGATGAACCAAGAATGTGTATTTCTTTTCTCCCATAAGCTCCATGCTCTTTTCTGTTACTACTGGTTTAAGGATTACATCATAATATTTAAGATCTGCCATTATGCGTACACCTCCTCGATTGAAGCAACAGCTGCCTTTGTAATAACAACTGTGTTGTATTTCAAAATATCATATACATTAATTGTATTTGTTGAAGCTGTAGCTACATTCGCAATGTTACTTGCAGATTTTACTACATTTAAATCATTATCAGCTAAAACAATCAACGCTTTTGCTACTTTTAAGTTATCAAGAACCGCTTTCATATTTTTTGTTTTAATCTCGTCAAACTTTAATTCGTCAAGAACGATGAATTTACCTTCCTGAACCTTTGAAGTAAGAACAGATTTTAAAGCAGCTCTCTTTTCTTTTTTGTTCATTTTAAAAGTGTAGTCCCTTGGTGTCGGAGCAAATACCACTCCACCGCCGGTCCACTGTGGAGATCTTGTAGAGCCCTGTCTTGCATGACCGGTTCCTTTCTGTCTCCATGGTTTTCTTCCACCGCCGCGAACTTCAGCACGTGTCTTTGCTTTTTGTGTTCCCTGACGATTATTTGCAAGCTGGGATACCACTGCCTGATGTACTAAGTGCTCATTTACTTTTGCAGCGAACACTGCATCACTTAATTCAAGTGTTCCAACTTCATTGCCTTCCATATTATAAACAGATACGTTTGCCATTGATGTGTTCCTCCTTTCAAACAAATTTATTTCACAGTCTTCACTGTTTCTTTAATAGTTACCAAGGATTTCTTAGGTCCCGGTACAGCACCCTTTACAAGGAGCAAGTTGTTTTCAACATCCACTTTTACGATTTCAAGATTCTGTACAGTGATTTGCTTATGTCCCATCTGTCCAGGCATCTTTTTACCTTTAAACACTTTACTCGGATCAGATGCAGCACCGTTAGAACCTGCATGACGGTGGAATTTAGAACCATGAGTCATAGGTCCTCTGGACTGTCCATGGCGCTTAATAGCTCCCTGAAATCCTTTACCTTTTGAGATAGCAGTAGCATCTACCTTATCGCCTGCCGCAAAGATATCCACTTTGATTTCCTGTCCGATTGAATAATCAGCAGAATTATCAAATCTGAATTCTCTCAAAAATCTCTTTACTGCAACTCCGGCCTTTTCAAATTTGCCTTTCATCGGTTTGTTGAAAAGTTTTTCTCTCTTCTCTCCAAAACCTACCTGAACCGCACCGTAGCCATCATTTTCTACTGTTTTTACCTGTGTTACCACACAAGGTCCTGCCTGTAATACTGTTACAGGTGTCAACACTCCATCTTCATTGAAGATTTGTGTCATTCCTACTTTTGTCGCCAAAATAGCTTTGTTCATTCCTTTTACCTCCTGTTTTTTCTACAGCGGATTACCCATTGTACACCTTAATGCCATCGTGAATAATCATCCTAGAACAGTTATATAAGTGGAATACAAGACTATGTATTGCTTCTATATAAGTTCCATCAGGATTGTTATTAACGCACTGTCTTTGAAGAATTATTTATTCTTCATTTTGATATCAATATACACACCTGCCGGCATCTCTAAACGAGATAAAGCATCTACCGTTTTCTGGGTAGGAGCCATGATATCAATAAGTCTTTTGTGAGTTCTCTGTTCGAACTGTTCTCTGGAATCTTTGTATTTGTGTACCGCACGTAAGATAGTCACTACTTCCTTCTTTGTAGGAAGTGGCACCGGTCCACTCACACTTGCTCCATTTTTCTTTACAGTTTCGATAATCTTGCTTGCTGATGCATCCACCAACTGATGATCGTAAGCTTTTAATACGATTCTCATTACTTGACTTGCCATAAAAAAAGTCGCCTCCTTTTCGCACTTTTGATAGTACGACAAGCGGTGACTGTACACACATCCGTGTGTGTCATTAACCCACACGGTTTTTACTCGCAACTCTTTATTTTCTCCAAAAGAATTGTTTTCAAAATTTTCTTGACTTGTACAGTGACTTGTCGCCAGTTTTATAACTTGACATTCGCTCCATGTAAAAACCTATGAATTCCATAGCAACCTCACATTTCAACGCTATCAATGTCACAACATTTGTATTATACATAAAACCCCTTACAAATGCAAGGGGTTTTTTTAGTATTTTTCATTTTCATTTAAAGAGTTCTGTGTAATCCACCAAAGCAAGACCTAATTCTTCATCTTCAATAAGTTTAGGTTCCCAATTGTTTTTCCTTTCCTTTTCCAAAATCTCTTGCGCCTCTACCCTAGGCATAGCGATTTTAGTTCTTCTAAAAGGTGTTTTTCCCGAAAAAGAAACCGCCTCTTCATCCTCTGGCATTTCTTGAAAGGCTTCTTCATCCTCGTTTGAAAGCTTTGAATTTTCAGGCACTTCTGATTCAGCTGCATCCTCTTTCACCTCTTCCACCTTATCCAAGATAGCACCTAAATCTTCTTTACTTATTTCAGGGATATAATCCGTCTCCATATCATCCAAAGAAGAAGTCGTTTCCACTTCTCCCGCTGCCGCTTCTACTTCCATAGCAATTTCTCCGGCAACAGATGCCATAATCGCTTCCGGAGATGACTGCACTACAGACTCATAAGAATTCGGCTCTGCCGTCTGACTTTCACTCTCTTCTTCTAAAACTTCTTCCTCCGATCGAATTTTTCTCCCTCTCGACTTAGCTTTCTTTTTTTCTTTTTTTCTTCTCTCTTTTAATTCTCTCTTTATTTCCTTTTTAGATTTTGGTCTTTCTTCTTCATTTTCAAAATCCTCTTCATCCTCTTCGTATTCTTCATCTTCTTCCTCCGGTCGTTTCCACAGTTCCGATAAAATAAAAAGAATAATCAAAAAGAGAATTCCCAATCCAATCACAATCAGACCTTCTGTACTATACATAGCCATAACCGCATAGCCTATAAAAGGAATGACCACAAAAACTTTTTGAATATCATTTCTCAAAGTTGTTGTTCTATCATCCACGGCAGGATCATACTTATCATGCAAAGTATAACTTCCACTCGCAATCTCAGCTGATACAATCTTATATACATTTTCGCCTTCAGAATCATTGTGAATAATGATATCACCTGTTTTTAGCAAGGTGGCATTCACATCTTTTGCATAGGCAACCGAACCCAAGGGTAGGTTAGTGTCCTTATCCGTACTATCCGAAATTACCGTACTGATTCCATAGCGTCCCATAAAGGTAGGCACCAAAAGCGCACAGGCTACTAAAATCGCAGCTAACAATACGATATTTACAATCACTCTTAAAAATTTAGCCATCCATTTCACCTCATTTAGTTTTTACTTTTTATAAATTTCAGCTCTAAAGCCAAATTTTCTAAACTTGTATTGACAATCCCTGCTTTCTCTTTTAGCTTTACTCATAAAAATAATCCACATAATATATCTGCCAATACCTATAACTTTTTTCATTTTAACATTTCCGTACTTATTTGTATAGATTTTTTTATTATCTCATAGCTCGCCCTCTTTTTCCCCTTTTACAACCGGCTCTGGGCATCTTCATTAATTTTTCTAATCGGATCTTGAGCACATATTTCCTCTGCCACTACCTCAATCGCAGGTGAAATCCACTTATCCTTATGATGAAGTAACTGCCCCCAAACAGTAAGAAAGATCCCCTCCACCTTAATCACCTCGAGTTCTTTTTCTATAAGCCCCTTTTGAATCACATATTCCGGTAAAAACGAAACACCCACACCATCTTTTAAAATACTGCACAAAAGTTCTGTATTTCCACTTTCTAAAGAAGGATTCAAACTCAAATGCCGTTTTGCCAACTCTTCTTCTAAAACTCTTCGATAACTCATGCTTTTTTCCGTCAGTAAAAGAGGATATTCCAAGATTTCCTCCACCTTTACCTCTTTTCCCGCCAGAGGGTGCTTTGCCGATACGACAAAATACACTTTTGACTCATTTTCTTCTAAAACCACATAATCTCTGTTCCAAGTAGGGACATCCAAAGTATAAACCAAGTCTGCTTCATTTTGATTTAGCATACGAAAGAGCTCTCCTGTCCCCCCCGTCTTTACCTCCATAGATATTTGAGGATACTTTCTGTTCAAAATGGGAAAAACTTTTTCCACTATATTTCTCCCCAAAGAATCCGATGTTGCTATTCTCACTTTTCCAGAAGGTTTTTGCCCGGCCAAGCTTTCTTTTTCAAACTTAGATATGGAAAGCTGAATTTCTCTGGCAGTCTTTAAAAGCCTCTCCCCTTCTTTGGTAATCGCCACTGTATGATTAATTCGCTCAAACAAAGGCCCCCCAACTTCTTCTTCCAACTGACGAATCTGTACACTGACGGATGATTGAGAATACCCCAGTACCATAGCCGCTTTTGTAAAGCTTTTCAATTCTGCAACCTGTACAAAAGAGTTTATTGTTCGTAAATCCATATCCCCCTCCATTACTTTTTTTAATACCTATCATTAAAACTATGAATTTTTCAAATTTACTTATCTAGTTTATACTCTAGCTATCATTTAAGCAATACAATTTTGAAAGGAGCTTATCATGCAAATCATCATTCAACTCATTCACTCCATCTATGAATTTTTATGGGGGGATCTTATTACACTTCCTCTTCCCCATGGAGGAAGTCTCGGTCTTTCCTTAATTGTACTTTTACTGATTCCCACAGGTCTTTTCTTTACTTTTAAAGGAAAATTTATACCTGTGCGTCTTTTTAAAGAAATGGTTCGAGTAACCACTAAAAAGAATCTTAAATCCAGCCAGAATTCTATTTCCGGTTTTCAGGCACTCATTGTTTCCACCGCTACACGTGTCGGCATGGGAAATTTGATCGGAGTGGTAGCCGCTATCTCCGCCGGTGGAGCCGGAGCTGTTTTTTGGATGTGGATTACAGCTTTAATAGGTTCCAGTACAGCTTTTGTAGAAGCTACTTTAGCCCAGCTATACAGAGAAAAAGACCCCCTCTATGGTGGATTTAGAGGAGGCCCCGCTTACTACATTCATCATTTTATTGAAGAAAAGAAAAAGTCCTCCATCAAAAAGAGTCTACTTGCAATTTTATTTGCCCTTTCAGGACTTATTTGTTGGTTTGGTATTAGCCAGGTAATCAGCAACTCTGTTACTTCCTCTTTTAAGAACGCTTTCCAAATTCCGCCAATTTACACAACCATTTTTTTGGTAGTATTTGCCGCAATCATTGTTCTTAAGAAAAATGCTACTGTTAAAATATTAGATATCATGGTACCTATCATGGCTGTTTGTTACTTTGCCATTACTATCTTTTTAATTTTCAAAAACATTCATCTGCTTCCCGGAATCTTTTCCAGAATTTTTGCAGAAGCTTTTGGGCTTCGCCAGGCCGTTGCCGGAGGATTTGGAGCTATTTTGATGAACGGAGTAAAAAGAGGCTTGTTTTCCAATGAAGCAGGAAGCGGTTCAGCACCTTGTGCAGCTGCTGCAGGAGACTCCCCCCATCCGGCACAAACAGGACTTTTGCAAGCACTTGGTGTTTTCATCGATACAATTATCTTATGTAGTTGCACCGCCTTTATCATGCTTTTGACTCCACAAAAGTTGATTGAAGGACTGGGAGGCATGGATCTTTTGCAGGCTTCTATGAAATATCATCTTGGA
>DATCYL010000265.1:0-2712 GCA_036570305.1 Lachnospiraceae bacterium | reverse complement strand
TGGACTTGATAAAGGCAGCCGAAAGTGAAAATATAGATTTCGTGTTTATAGAGGCAGCGCTTTTGATTGAAGATGGCTATCATTTGATTTGTAAGGAGCTTTGGTATATCTATGCTTCGATGGAAACTCGTATCCAACGTTTGATGACTTCAAGAAATTACAGCAGACAAAAGTGTCTTAAAATCATGGAAAATCAAAATACAGAAGAAATCTTTAGAAAGTATTGTGTATTTGAAATTAATAACGATACTTCTATAGATGATATGCAAAAACAGATAGACCAAAGGATGAAAACTTATGAGATTGTGTAGTATAGCCAGCGGAAGTAGCGGAAATTGTATTTTTGTAGGAGGAAGTCACTCTAGTTTGCTGGTTGATGTAGGGATTAGCAATAAAAGAATTGAAGAGGGACTGCGTAAGCTAGATATGACCGGTAGGGATTTAGCCGGAATTTTAATTACCCATGAACACTCTGATCATATTAAGGGATTGGGAGTCTTGGCAAGAAAACACAATATTCCTATTTTTGCAAGCAAAGGAACTATTGCAGCCATAAAATCTATGACCTCTCTCGGTAAAATCGAAGAAGACCTCTTTTGTCCTATAGAAGAAGATAAGGACTTTTTTGTGGGAGAGCTAAAGGTACATCCTTTTGCTGTTTCTCATGATGCCGCCCAACCGGTAGCTTATAGGATTTCAAATGGTAATAAGAAAGTAGCGGTTGCCACGGACTTAGGAGAATACACCCCCTATATTACTGAAAATTTACAAAATTTGGATGCTTTGCTTTTGGAGGCCAATCATGATATTAATATGTTGCAGGTGGGACCTTATCCCTATTATTTAAAACGAAGAATTTTAGGAGAAAGAGGACACCTTTCTAATGAATCTGCAGGCAGATTGCTTAGTGAGATTATCCATGATAAAATGAAAGCTGTGCTTTTGGGACACTTAAGCCATGAGAATAATTATGAAAAATTAGCTTATGAGACTGTTTGTGCCGAAATAACCCTTTCGGACACGCCCTATAAAGCTACTGACTTTTTTATTCAAGTGGCAAAGCGAGATACTTTATCAGAATGTATTACTATATAAATATCTATAAGGAGAGAGAAATGAAAAGAGCGATTATTACAGTGGTAGGAAAAGACACAGTAGGTATTATAGCAAGTGTATGCGGATATCTGGCAGATAAGAAAATCAATATTTTGGATATTTCTCAAACAATTGTTGATGGATATTTTAATATGATGATGATTACCGATGTCAGCAAGGCAAGTCAGGAAATTGCCCAGATTTCTAAAGAGTTAAATCAAAAAGGGCAGGATATGGGACTTGTGATACATTGTCAGCATGAAGATATTTTTAATAAAATGCATCGCATCTAGGAGAGGATGAACTATGATTAATATATTCGAAGTAAACGAAACGAATAAAATGATTGAGCAGGAAAATCTGGATGTCAGAACAATTACCATGGGAATCAGTCTACTGGATTGTATTGATACAAATCTCGATAAGGTAAAGGAAAATATCTATAAAAAAATCACGGGATATGCAAAAGAGCTTGTAAAAACAGGAGAGCAAATTTCTGCAGAATACGGAATTCCGATTGTAAATAAGCGAATATCTATTACTCCCATTGCCCTTATAGGTGCATCTGCATGTAAGAGCAGCCAAGACTATGTGGAGATTGCAAAAACGCTTGACAAGGCAGCAAAAGAAGTAGGTGTAAATTTCATTGGTGGTTATTCCGCATTAGTTTCTAAAGGAATGACTCCAAGCGAAGAACTTTTAATTCGCTCTATACCTGAGGCGATGAAAGTTACCGAGAGGATTTGCAGTTCTGTAGTAGTTGGTTCTACAAAAACGGGAATTAATATGGATGCTGTAAGACTTATGGGAGAAATCATTAAAGATACAGCAGAAATCACAAAAGAAAATGACTCTCTGGGGTGTGCAAAATTGGTAGTTCTTTGCGATGCACCGGATGATAATCCCTTTATGGCAGGTGCTTTCCACGGTGTTACTGAGGCAGATGCTATTATCAATGTTGGAGTTAGCGGTCCGGGAGTAGTAAAGAAGGCTCTTGAGGCTGCAAGAGGACAAAATTTTGAGGTACTATGTGAAACAATTAAAAAGACAGCTTTTAAAATTACCCGAGTAGGACAGTTAGTAGCGCAAGAGGCTTCCAAACGCTTGGGAATTCCTTTTGGAATTATAGACTTATCTTTGGCACCAACGCCTGCTATTGGCGATAGCGTAGCTGAAATACTTATGGAAATAGGGCTGGAATATGCAGGAGCTCCGGGAACAACTGCTGCATTGGCGCTTTTAAATGATCAGGTAAAAAAAGGTGGTGTTATGGCATCCTCTTATGTAGGGGGATTAAGCGGAGCTTTTATCCCGGTCAGTGAAGATCAGGGCATGATTGATGCTGTGGTAGCTAATGCTCTTAGTTTAGAAAAATTAGAGGCCATGACCTGTGTTTGTTCTGTAGGTCTTGATATGATTGCCATCCCCGGAAAAACTCCGGCAACTACCATTTCCGGAATCATAGCCGATGAGATGGCAATTGGAATGGTTAATCAAAAAACAACAGCTGTTCGTATTATCCCTGTAGTAGGAAAAGATGTCGGTGATACAGTAGAATTTGGAGGTTTGTTGGGTTATGCACCGGTAATGCCTGTAAACCCATATGGATGTGATGCT